>JAEEUR010000097.1 GCA_016290595.1 Lachnospiraceae bacterium
GCATCTGCAAGCGCAAATTCACCAACGACATCACCCTGGTCTTCAACCTGCGCAAGACCATTCAGAACGGCGATATCGCGGTGATCTACCCCGAGGCGCGCTACTCGCTCTGCGGCACCACGGCCGTACTGCCCGAATCGCTGGGCAAGCTCTGCCGCCTTTTAGGCGTGCCGGTCGTGAGCCTCATCTGCCACGGCCATCACGTGAATTCCCCCTTCTGGAACCTGCACGATCGGGGCGTACGGCCCACGGAAGTCGAAATGACCCGCCTTTTCACCGCGGAGGAGATCAGAAACACCCCGGTGGACGAGATCAACCGGCGCATCGTGGAGGCGTTTCAGTACGACGACTTCGCCTGGCAGAAGGAGCGCGGCATCCGCACCCCGTACAAGGGACGGGCGGAAGGCCTGCACCGCGTCCTCTACCAGTGCCCCGCCTGCGGCAGGGAATTCCGCATGGCTTCCGAAGGAACCAGGCTTTTCTGCCGCGCCTGCGGCAAGAGCTGGCAGATGAGCGAGCTCGGGGAGCTGGAGGCCGAAAGTGGAGAGACCGAATTCTCCCACATCCCGGACTGGTATGAGTGGGAGCGCGCGAACGTGAAGGCCGAGGTCGAAGCCGGCACCTATTCCAGCGGCGAGCTGAAGGTCCACGTCGACTCCCTTCCCAACGCGAAGAAATTCATCCGCCTCGGGAACGGGACCATGGTTCACGACAGGAACGGCTTTACCGTGCGCGGCACCGACTTCGACGGCGATCCCTTCGAGATGCTCAAGCCCGTGCCGTCTCTTTACTCCTGCCATATCGAGTACAACTACCTCGGAAAGCACGGCGACTGCGTGGACCTAAACACGCTGGAGGACACCTGGTACACCTATCCCGAAGGGGAGGACTTCTCCGTCACCAAGATGGCTCTCGCCACGGAAGAACTGTACTTCAAGCACCGCCGCGACATCGGCAAGCCCTGCAAGCCGGGGCTGGCATAAGCGCGCCGAGCGCGCCCGAATAAACTTTCGAGGCATATAAAGCGAAGTGTCCTATGCCGAGAAAGTTTTATCGAGGCAGCAAGGCGCAAATACAATGAATTGAAAGGAGAACTTATGCTCCCTGTCGGAATCCCCGCTCCCGATTTTTGCCTGACCGACCAGAACGGTCAGGACCGCCGCCTTTCGGACTTCCGCGGCCGCAAGGTCATCCTCTACTTCTATCCCAAAGACATGACGCCCGGCTGTACAAAGCAGGCCTGCAATTTCGGTGTGCTCTATCCGCAGTTTGAAGAAGAAGGCGCCGTCGTGCTCGGCGTGAGCAAAGACTCCGCCGCTTCGCACAAGAAGTTCGCGGAAAAATATCAGCTGCCCTTCCTGCTGCTCTCCGACCCCGAAAAAGAAGTCATTCAGGACTACGGTGTCTGGCAGGAAAAGAAAAATTACGGTAAGGTCACGATGGGCGTCGTCCGCAGTACCTATCTGATCAATGAAAACGGGATCATCGAGAAAGTCTTCGGAAACGTCAAGGCCGCCGATAATCCCGAACAAATGCTGGCTGTCCTGAAAGCATGAAGAAGATCCTCGCCTTTTTCAAAAAAGAACTGATGCTCACGGCCGCGCTCGCCGCTGCCGTCATCTCCTGCTTTATCGCCCCGCCCAGCTTAGAGCGCCTCGCCGCCCTCGACTGGCGGACTTTGGGCATCCTGTTCATGATGCTCTGCGTCCTCGAAGGCTTCAAGCAGGAGAACATCCTGCGGCCCGTCGTGCTATTAAGCAACCGCTTCAAAGGCATGACCGGCCTCTCGCTCTTTTTGATCTTCGGCGTCTTCTTCAGTTCCATGTTCGTCACCAACGACGTCTCCCTGATCATTTTCGTCCCGCTCACCATCCTGCTCTTCAAAGGCGGGAAGGAGCGGTACATCCTGCCCGTCATCACAATGGAGAACATCGCCGCCATCCGCGGATCCCTGCTCATGCCTTTCGGCAGCCCGCAGAACCTCTATCTATTCGGACGTTCCGGCGTTTCCGTGGGGCATTTTATGCTGCACATGCTGCCGCTTGCCGCCATGAGCGCGGTCCTTCTGGTGATCTTCGTGCTGATCCTGTACCGGAAAGAGCCGAAGCTGAAGGCGGGCGTAGCCAAAGAAGAGATCGCCGGCGAGTGGAAAGAGGAGAACCGCGGCAGGCGCGTGATGTACGTGATCCTCTTTATCTGTGTGCTTTGCATCATCATCACCCGCAGCAGCTACTGGTGGGTACTGCTCATCGGATTGCTGAGCCTGATCCTGCTTGCGGATACCGCGCTGCTTAAAAAGGTAGATTTCGTCCTGATCGCGACCTTCTTCTGCTTTTTCCTTTTCTCGTCCTCCATTGCGGCTCATCCCGGGATCGCGGGCTTCCTGAAGAAAGCAGTCGCCGGAAACGAATACTGGTGGACGATCGGCCTGTCGCAGCTCATCTCCAACGTACCGGCTACCATCGTGCTCTACCCGTTCTCGGAGAATTTTGCCGGCCTGATCTACGGGGCGGATACCGCCGGGCTCTGCTCGCTGATCGGTTCGCTGGCTTCCGTCATCAACTACCGGCTGTACGTGCGCGAGTATCCCGGAAACGGCGGAAAATTCATCAGGACCTTCACCCTTATCAGCTGGGCTTTCTTTCTGATCGTCGTGATCCCGGGACTGCTTCTTTCCAAATGGGCCTTCTTCTAAAAAAGCGGGCGGATGCGGGCATCCGCCTCTATAGCATAAAGACAAAAAAAGGATAGGAAAACGACTATGAGACTGCTCGCAGCTGCCTTTAACATCACCCTTGACTGGACCGAGATACTGGGCTATATCGGCTCGGCCCTGGTCCTCATCTCCTTCCTGATGACCTCGGTCGTGAAGCTGCGCATCGTCAACATGGCCGGCAGCATCATCTCCTGCACCTACGCCCTCATCATCGGCTCCTATCCGCTCGCGCTCATGAATTTCGCGCTGGTGCTGATCAATCTGCACTTTCTTCTCAAGGCGCGGCAGACCAGCGAAAAGCATTATACGCTCGTGGAAACGCAGAAAAGCGACGCCGTCCTGCGCCACCTGCTGATGAAATATACCGAAGATATCCTCGCCTGCTTCCCGGGCCTTTCCGTGGACCCCGAAACGGTGGATGACGCGTATCTGATCCTCTGCGACGACGCGCCGGCCGGCATCGTGCTCGGAAAGCGCGCGGGTGATACCCTGCACCTGCTGCTGGATTACTCGCTGCCGCCGTACCGGGATCATTCGCTCGGCCGCTTCCTGCTGGAAGCTTTCCCGGGCAGAGGCATCCGGACGCTCATCTTCACCGGCCCCGCGGAGAACCATAAGGGCCATCTGGAAAAGATGGGCTTTAAAGTACAGCCGGACGGCAGCTGGATCAGGAAGCTCTGACGCGGCGGGAAAGGAGGCGGCAGATGCCCTTTTCGGTCTATCTGATCGTATGCCCGCTGCTCTTTCTGGCGGGCTTCGTGGATTCGATCGCCGGCGGAGGCGGCCTGATCTCCGTGCCGGCTTTTCTGCTTGCCGGTCTGCCGGCGCACAACGCCATCGGCACCAATAAGATGGCCGCCGGCATGGGCATCGTGGTATCCACCGCCCGTCTCTCCAAAGCCGGCCAGATCCCCTGGAAAAAGGTCTGGATCTACATGCTCTGCGCCGTGCTCGGTTCTTCCAGCGGCGCCAGGCTGGCGCTTCTGGTCCCGGACAGGATCTTCAAGATCATCATGCTGTTCGTCATTCCGCTGACCGCGGTCTATATCCTGTTCTTCAAGCCGACTTCTGCGGAAAAAGAGCCCCTGCCCGAAAAGCAGACCGTCCTGCGCGCCTCCCTGATCGCTCTTCTGACCGGCGTCTACGACGGGTTCTACGGGCCCGGGACCGGCACCTTTATGATCCTGCTCCTGACCGCCGCCGCACACTACCGCCTGGGTGAATCGAACGGCGTGACCAAAGCCATCAACATGGCCTCGAACCTGTCCGCCCTGAGCATTTATCTGCTGAACGGAAAAGTCCTTCTGCCGCTCGGCATCATCGCCGGCTTCTTCAACATGGCCGGCGCTTATATCGGCATCGGTTTCTTCCACAAAAAAGGCAGCCGCATCGTGCTGCCTCTCATGCTGACGGTCCTGTCCGTCTTCTTCGTGCGGCTCATCTACGAGCTCTTTCTCTCATAAAAAGCCTTTTGTTTCGTCTGCAGCCGGGGCTAAGCGCGCCGCTTTATTCCGTAAACAGCGGCGTGGAATAGTAGCGGTCGCCGGAATCCGGCAGCAGGGCGACGATCGTCTTCCCTTTATTTTCCGGCCGCTTCGCCAGCTCGACGGCGGCATGCAGCGCCGCGCCGGAGGAGATGCCCACGGAAATGCCCTCCTTCTTCGCCAAAAGCTTTGCCGCCGCAAAAGCGTCCTCGTTCTGCACCGGGAATATCTCATCGCAGATCTTTGTATTCAGGACCGCCGGAACGAAGCCGGCTCCGATGCCCTGGATCTTGTGCGCGCCGGAGCGGCCTTCGGACAGGACCGGCGAAGCCGCCGGCTCGACCGCCACGACCTTCACGGACGGCTTCTTTTCCTTCAGGTACTCTCCCACGCCGGTCAGGGTGCCGCCAGTCCCGACGCCCGCCACGAAAAGATCCACCGCACCGTCGGTATCTGCCCAGATCTCCGGGCCGGTCGAGGCTTTATGCGCCGCCGGGTTAGCCGGATTGTCGAACTGTCCCGGGATGAAGCCGCCCGGGATCTCTTCTGCCAGCTCTTCCGCCTTCGCGATAGCGCCTTTCATACCCTTTGCCCCTTCGGTCAGCACGATCTCGGCGCCGTAGGCCTTCAGGATGTTCCGCCGTTCCACGCTCATGGTCTCCGGCATAGTCAGGATGATGCGGTAGCCCTTGGCCGCCGCGATGGCCGCGAGGCCGATCCCGGTGTTGCCGCTCGTGGGCTCAATGATCACGGAGCCCTCCTTTAAGCGCCCCTTGGCTTCCGCGTCCTCGATCATCGCCTTCGCGATGCGGTCCTTGACGCTGCCCGCCGGATTGAAATATTCCAGCTTGACCAGGAGCCGGGCCTTAAGGCCCAGCGCCTTTTCGATATTTACGGTTTCCATCAGCGGCGTCCCGCCGATGAGATCCGTGATTCCCTTGTTGATCTTCGGCATAATGAAGCTCCTGCCTTTCTGTATTCCGGGCGCCGTTCCGCCCTCTTATTCCACGTGTTTCCCGGTCCGTTTCTCGTAATCCGCCAGCGCGGACTGGATGGCCTCCTCCGCCAGCACCGAACAGTGCATCTTGTAGTCGGGCAGGCCGTCCAGGGCCTCCGCGACCGCCTTGTTCGTCAGCTTCCGGACCTCGCTTAAAGGCTGCCCCTTGATCAGTTCGGTCGCCATGGAGCTGGACGCGATGGCGCTGCCGCAGCCGAAGGTCTCGAACTTGACGTCCTTGACGATATCGTCCTCTATTTTCAGGTACATCTTCATGATGTCGCCGCATTTCGCGTTGCCGACCTCGCCGATGCCGTTCGCGTCCTCGATCACGCCGACGTTGCGCGGATTGCGGAAATGATCCATCACTTTTTCGCTGTATAATGCCATTGATACGCCTCCTCTATTAGCAGATGACCGCTTTTTCCTTATCGTTACAGGATAAATTCCTTCTTCCCGCTCATCAGGTCCCGCCAGATGGGGGAGAAGCCCCTGAGGTATGTTACGACCTCCTTGACCGAGCGGATGATATAGTCGATATCCTCTTCGCTTAAGTCCTCGCCGAGCGAGAGCCGCAGCGAGCCGTGCGCGACGTCGTGCACCCGGCCGATGGCGAGCAGCACGTGGCTCGGATCCAGCGAGCCCGAGGTGCACGCACTGCCGGACGATGCCTGGATGCCCTTATCGTCCAGTAAAAGCAGCAGGGATTCGCCCTCGATACCCTCAAAGCAGAAGTTCACGTTGCCGGGAAGGCGCCGCTTTTCATCGCCGTTTAAGGCCGAATGCGGGATCTCCTTTAAGCCCGCGATCAGGCGGTCCCGCAGCTTCGTAAGATACGCCGCGTTCTGCGCCATATTGGCGTTCGCTTCCTTTAGTGCCGTGGCCATGGCCCCGATGCCCGGGACGTTCTCGGTGCCGGCACGTTTGCCTCTTTCCTGCGCGCCGCCCTCGATCAGATTGGAAAGCAGGATGCCCTTCCGCGCGTAGAGGAAGCCGACGCCCTTCGGGCCGTGGAATTTGTGGGCCGAGGCCGAAAGCAGATCGATGTTGTCGTCCGCGACGTTCAGCGGGATGTGGCCGACGGCCTGCACGGCGTCCGTGTGGAAAAGCACGCCCCGCGCGCGGCAGACGGCGCCGATCTCGCGGATCGGCTGGATGGTCCCGATCTCGTTGTTCGCCGTCATGATCGTGACCAGGCAGGTATCCTCCCGGATGGCCGCCCCGACCTCCTCCGGCGTCACAAGACCGTTTTCATGCACGTCCAGCAGGGTGATCTCATAGCCTTCTTTGCGCAGCTTTTCGAGCGTGTGCAGGACGGCGTGGTGCTCGAACGCGGTGGAAATGATGTGCTTTTTGCCCTTGATGCGCCCCCGCTCGGCCGCCGAGCGGATCGCCTGATTGTCCGCCTCGCTGCCGCCGGAGGTGAAAGTGATCTCCCGCGGAGATGCACCGATCACGGCGGCGATCTCCTCCCGTGCCTTTTCCAGCACTTCCTTGGCTTCCTGGCCGTGCGTATATAAACTGGACGGATTCCCCCACACTTCGCGCAGAAGATCCGTCATCGTACAGAGCGCCGCCTCGCTCAGCTTCGTGGTGGCGGCGTTATCGGCATATATCATAAGGGGTTTCTCCTTTCCCTGTGCTTCTGAAAAGATTATACTTTTATTTACCTATCTTGTCAATAGGTTTTTGTCCGTTTCCGCTTGATTTACCCACTTACCTACTGTATAATAGGGACAAAGCACAAAGGAGGGCTTCTCCATGATCTCAACCAGAGGACGCTATGCGGTCCGGGTCATGCTGGATCTGGCGGAAAACAATATCGACAGCTGCATTCCCTTAAAGGAGATCGCGGCCCGGCAGGATATCTCAAAAAAATATCTGGAGATCATCGTAAAGGATCTGGTTCTGGCCGGCCTCGTGGTCGGCGCCAGCGGCAAGGGCGGCGGCTATAGGCTTGCCCGCCGGCCGGAGGAGATCAGCATCGGGGAGATCCTGGAACATACGGAAGGCCCGCTCGCGCCCGTGGCCTGCCTCGCGCCGGACGCGGCTTCCTGCCCCCGGGCCGGCGCCTGCGAGACCCTGCCGCTCTGGGCCGAATACGACCGCCTGACGCACGATTTCTTCTATGGCAGGCGCTTAAGCGACCTACTGCCGGAGAAGCGCTGACAGGACAGCCGGCAGCCAAAGCCGGCGGCCGGGCGCAGCCGTTCCTCCCCGGCCGTTATACTGACAATAAAAGACG
>JAEEUR010000098.1 GCA_016290595.1 Lachnospiraceae bacterium
TCTATCGCTGCCTTTACAAGGTACAACTTATGAATGAAGACAATTCCCCGCCGTCCGCTGCAAGAGTGCCCATTCCGCATTGGCTGGCCGCAGGAGGAAGGTCAGCAGGACGACCGCTGCCGCCAGAGACGAAAAGACCAAAAAGACGGTTTCAAAACTGCAGCCCCCCGCCCGGAAGGCAGCTATGATAAGCGGTGTTACCGTGGAGCCCAGGCTGGCCAGTGAATTATAGATCCCGTAAAGTCTGGAAAACAGGATGTCCCCGAAAACCGAGGAGACGATCAGCGGGAAAAGCGGCGTACTGAAGCCCGAGACAAAGCCGATGATCAGAGAGGCTGTCATATATCCGGCCACGGAATGCGAGAAAACCAGAAGCAGAAAGCCACCGATTTTTACGGTGAGCAGCAGGAGAAAGCAGAAATATTTCGACAGCGGAAGACGGTCTGCCGAACCGCAGAGAATACGGGAAACAAAGCTGGCTACGCTGAAAGCCGAGAGAATGGCGGCCGCCGTCGCCGAATCGATGCCGGACTGTACGGAATACAGAATGATATAACTCGTGAAGCAGATGTAGAGCATGCGGTTTATCAGCATAATCAGCGCAATCAGATAGAAAAAGCGTGACCGGAGAACTTCTCTCACGGAAGCGAACGCCGGCTTTGGCGTCCGGCCGGCCGCTTCCCCGTCTTTTTCTCTCCCGGAAACCGGATGTGCCGCGATCCACGCACGGCCGTCCGGCACCTCGCCGATGTCCTCCGGCCGATTTCGGACCGCAAAAAGAACGATCAGGATGCTCAGAACAAAGAAGCCGATAAAAACGCCCCAGCAGAGTCGGATACTTTTCTGACACAGCGTTTCGCTGATCAGCGGCATCAGCACGCCGCCTGCGGCGCCTGCCGTTAACATGACGGACATGGGAAGGGATTTTCTGCGGGAAAACCATCCGTTGACGACCGCGATACTTCCCACGATCGACATGCCGTACCCGATCCCTATGCCGAGAAACATCATGGCATAGGCGGTTTCGGAAAGATCAAGAAAGAAAATACACAGAAGACAGGCGACGCTTACAAGGTTTCCCGCAACCATGCATTTCTTCACCCCGAAGCGTCTGATCAGAAAGCCGCCGAAGAAGGACGTCACCGCAAAGGCAAACGCACGGCAGCTGGTAACGCTGCTTACAAGATTTTCACTCCAGCCGTACTGCGTCACCTTCCGCGTCGTGATAACCGAAATACCGTAGGCAGGCGGGCTGGCGGTCAGAAAATAGACCAGCCAGATACTTACCGTGACGATCCATCCGTAGTATATTTTCTTTCGCTCTTCCGCCATACATTGTACCTCCCGACAGCATTTCGTATATTATAGCGCGGTCCTGGTTAAATCGAATATCCGATCGGCTGTTTTTTTCCGTCTGGATGTCATATTTTTACTGATCAATTCATAAGCTGCAACTTATGGATCCGGTCTTCTCCCGTTTTTCATTTAGTTTCCTGCAAAAAAAGAAAGCCCGGGGGCTTTCTTTTTATGATCGCGCTTACCATTTTCCGGGATCTTATTCTTCCTCTTCCGGCGCCATCCCGGCCGCTTTCTCCCGCAGGCTCTTCTTCCCGTACACCGCCCTCAGGAAGGCGTCCGCGATCTGATCCGGCACGTACAGCATGACCTGCTTCTCAAAATACAGGAAGACGCCGCCCTCCGTCCGGACCGTTTTCTTCAGCGTGGAGATCATATACTTGACCGTCCGCACGGCCGTCACCATCCAGATGGACTGGTCGTGGACCGCAAACAGATAGCCTTTCTCCGTCGGCGGCGGAAGCTTTTCCGCCAGCATCGCCTGATAAGCCGGCGTAAAGACGCTGAAGAAGCGCAGGTTGAACAGGACGAAAGTCACCAGGCAGAGGGCCACGGTGGCCCAGGACTGATAGCAGGCCGCATAGATGCCCAGCGCGAGCGGGAAAAGCAGGGTAAAACCTGTCCGCCAGGACCAGCCGCAGGCGTAGCGGAAGCTCTGCCGCTTTGCCAGGGCAAGCTTTTCGGCCATTTCCTCCCGCGTCATATCGACCCAGGCGGAAAACGCCGCCTGCGCCAGCAGCGCGGCTTCCATCTGGTCCTGATTGCTCCGGATCGCCTCTTCCTTCTTTTCAAAAAGCGTCTCCGCAAAAGCCGCCCACTTTTCCGTTTTTGTCACGCTCTGCGGGAGAGATTCAAAGACGTCGCGCCCGCGGAGGATCATGGTCAGATCTTCCGCTTCCTCCAGTGAGGTGATCTCCTTCACCGGCAACTCCAGCTCCACCTCGCCGTAGGTCAGGACCAGCCGGTCCCCGTCTCTTTTCAGGCAATGTTCCTTCCAGTAATCCTGCGCGCGCGCATCCCGCTTGGCGTTGATCAGCAGCATATTGGCGCGCACGTCCAGGAAGAAATACTGGAACAGCGCCAGGCTGGCCCAGATCAGGGAGGCTGCGATCAGCACGGTCCTCAGCCAGGGCTGCACGTCCGGATACAGGAAGATCAGCCCCGCGACGGCGGCTATCTGGACTACGGTCTTCAAGAGCAGTTTCGGAACGGCTTTCTTCTTCGGCCCGCGCTGCTTTAAGAGCAGCCATTTCGCCATCTTCAGATAATCGTTTTCGGTAATGCGGTAACGGAACATCCTGCGGGTATCCTTTTTAGAATATATTTTCTCCGAACACGTACACGTACAGTTTCTCGCCCGTGTAGCCGCCGGCATAGTAGCCCGACGTTTCGATCACGAAATCCTCCGTGATCTTTCCGGCCGAGCGCTGTTCCTTCAGCCAGTTCGAAAGACTCTTGTTTTCGCTCTCCATCAGCAGCAGGAAGTAACGGTCCGTATCCTTGTCCTTATAGCAGTCCAGAAAATCCTGATAGGTGCGTTTGACGGGCACGCCTTCCTTGTTGATATCCATGTTGGAGGCCTGCACCTGATCGTCCGAGACCATGGTCAGCAGCTCGCACCACCAGAAGGTCGCATAGCCGTATTTCAGGTCCCGCTTTTCCAGTTCGGAAGCCGCGGTGAACCACGCGTTGTCGCGGTTATAGTCAGCCGGCAGCCGCCTGATATCCAAAGCGGGCAGACAGGCCAGGAGCGAAAGGATCAGCACGCCGGTCACGCCGAAGCGCAGCAGGACGGTCTTTTTGCTGCGGATGCCTTCCACCGCGGCAACGTAAGACGTCAGGATGGCCGTGCCCAGCATGGGAGTCAGCCGCCAGTTCGCGGCGCCCAGTCTTCCGAAAATGGTTCCGAAGAGGATGAAAGCCGAAACCGCCGCATGTCCCACCACCAGTATTTTCAGGCCTTTGCTCTTTAATTTCGGCAGGCAGACCAGAAGAACGAAGGGGAAAAACAGCAGGAATACAGCACCGAAGATCCGGATGGCGGAGCGGATCGCTTCCCGGTTAAGGAAGAAGTCTCCGTCGTTGACCGACACGCCGAACAGTGTGAACCAGTGCAGGAAGAACTGGTGGAACTGGTCCGTCCACTTGGACATGGCGCTGTAGGTGGAATAGCCGTTGGCATAGCCGGCGCTCACGCCGTGGGAAATGACGGAGATCAGTCCGAAGCCCAGGATGGAGGCTACCAGAATAACGGCGGCCGTCAGGACGGCCGGCCGGTTTTTCCGGGAAAGCAGCGGAGTCTTCTCATCCAGGAAACGCTCCAGGATCAGGCCGGCCAGGACCGGCAGCGTATAGCAGACCAGAGTCTGCAGGCCGTCGGTGGCCGCCAGCAGGGAAAAAATGCCCAGGCAGACCAGCCGGATCACGTAGAGTTTCCTGTCCCGGGGACGGACCTCGGTCAGCTCGCTCTTCTTCAGGATCCGCATGACAAGGCCGAAGCCGGTACAGAAAAAGAGGAGGCCCAGGTTGTAATAGAAAACGTGCTCCCACATGATCTCCCGCAGCTTTTCGCTGGAGGAGATCAGCAGCAGCATGACGGATACCAGGCCGGCGGAAGCGAGGCGGCTCAAGTCCAGGCCGCGCGCGAAATAATACAGGGCTGCCGCAAAGAGCAGGACGAAGACGGTCAGGCCCCAGATCTGCGCCTGTAGGCCGTAGCCGAACAGGGCGATGAACGGCCAGAACAAAAGATTCCCGCCGAAGGGCAGCAGGGCGGCATAATTGAAATTGTCCGAGACCAGCCGGCCCGAAAGATAGCTGGCCTGCGCCCAGCGCAGCGAATCCGTACAGTCGGAGGTCATTTGCCCCGCCGCCGGACCGAGCACGTAGTAAAGGAGCAGCCCCAGGCCGGGCAGGACCGCCAGGACCGGCAGTATGATCTCCTTCAGCGTTTTCCGCGTCTTATTTCCCATATCAGTTCGTTTTTTCCTCGTGATATTCCTTTTCGGTGTTGACTTCCCAGATCGTCCTCTTGTCGCGGCGGCCGCTTTCGATGGCGCGGACCGCTTCGATCGCCGTCAGCATGGAATGATCCATGTTGTTGTACTTGTGCTGGCCGTTCCGGCCGATGCACCAGAGATTGTCGATCCCGGAGAGGTAATCCTTGACGGTATCGAACTCGCTGTAGGTATCGAAGTAGGCGGGGTAGGCTTTCTTGACGTGGAAGCAGACGGAATCCTTCACGTCCGTCTCGTCGATCACGCCGATGGAGGCCAGCTCGCCCGTTGCGAAGCGGATGAAGTCCGCATCCGGCATGCTCCAGAGCCCGTCGCCCTCGTTGCAGAAGTATTCCAGTCCCATCCAGACGCTGTGCTCCAGATCCTGAACCATATAAGGCGACCAGTTGTTGAAGATCTGCAGGCGGCCGAGCTTCACCTCGCGCTCCTGCACGTAGATCCAGCAGTCGGGCACGATATTGCCGACGGTCTTCAGCTTCGTTTCATTTTTGATCTTCAGCTTGTCCACCAGCAGGCCGACGGTGATGAAATCGCGGTAGGGCAGCCCGGCGGCGATGCGGCGCACGTTCTCCGGCACGGGACCTTCCATGTCCGCCACCAGATCCTTCACCGGCATGGTGGAGAAGAACTCGTCCGCTTCGAAGACCTCTTCGCCCTGCGGGCCCTGCGCCGTAACGCTTCTGACCCGGCCGTCCTCCAGACGGATCCCGGTCACCTTCGTGTTCAGGCGGATCTCGCCGCCCAGGCGGCGCACCTCGTCGGCCATGATCTCATACAGCTGGCCGGGGCCCTTTTTCGGATAGGAATACTGCTCGATCAGGGAGGTCTCCACTTTGGCGTCTTTCTTCTTGAAGGGCTTGCTGATCATGCTCCAGACCGCTTTGGTCAGGGAGAGGCCTTTGACGCGCTGCGCGCCCCAGTCGGCCGAGATCTCGCTGGGATGCCGGCCCCAGAGCTTGGTGGTGTAATCCTCGAAGAACATGCCGTAAAGCGGCCGTCCGAAACGGTTGATATAGAAGTTCTCCAGGGAATCCTCTTTTTTCTTAACGATCACCGAGCCCAGATAGCCGAAGCCGGCCTTCATGGTCCGGCCAAAGCCCATGTTTTTAAAGGTCTCCGCCTTCATGGAGATGGGATAATCGAAGAACTTTTTCAGGAAGAAGATGCGGGAAACGCGGCGCCGGAGCAGCATGACCCGGTCCTCTTTTTCGGGATCCGGTCCGCCGGGCGCGAGGGTCTTGTCGGTCGTGCCCAGAATAATGTCGTCCTTCGAGGGAGCGCCCTGCATGGGCATCAGCTCCTGCCAGAGCGCGTTCACTTCGTCGTTTTTCGTGAAAAAGCGGTGTCCGCCGATATCCATGCGGTTGCCGTGATGCTCCGCCGTACGCGAAATGCCGCCTACGAAAGCCTCTTCTTCCAGAACGACGGGCCTGATATCCGTCGTTTTCAGGAGCTGGTACGCTGCTGTGAGTCCGGCCGGGCCGGCGCCGATAATGAGTGCGGTTTTTGCCATGTTTTTTCCTTTCCGATAAGCGGCTGTTTCGTTTATTTTCCTTTGTACACCAGTACTTTCCTGCCCAGATAGTTCCAGATGAGAACGATGCCCTTGACCACGCAGGTCATGATCAGATACCAGATGCCGTCCTCGCCGATGATCTTCGTTCCCAGAAGCGTTAAGACCACGGTCAGGCCGTAGCCTATAACGCCGACCAGAACGTAAAGCAGGAAGGCCTTCACGTTGCGGCCTTTTTCCTTCTGTTCTTCGCTGGTGAAAACGAAGAGATTGGACAGAACATAGTTGACGATAATGCCGGCCACAAAGCCCGCCGTCACGGAGACGGCGACGGGCAGGGCGTCATCCTTCGTTGCCTTGAGAATAAAGTAGAGCATGCAGTAGTTGACCGCCATGTCCACGACGGCGGAGACGCCTCCCACCAGAACGTAGCGCAGAAACTCCATCAGGTTTTTGCGGTCAAGCGATTTTTCTGCCATCCGGTTATCCTTTCCCGCCTTCTCCGTCCCTTTTGCCGCAGGATCCGGGAGGCCTTAACAGATTCTATATGTCGGAAATGTTATTGTAGCATTTCCGTTTTTTTTCGTCAAGGGCTGCCTGGCGGGACACGTCCCGGGACACGGGCCGTCTCTTAAGGCACCTGCCGGCATCCGCCCGTTTGCCGCCCGTCTTGTTAGCACTCTCTTAGTTTGAGTGCCAAAAAGTGCTTGACTTTCTTTCCGTCTGATCTTATACTACCAGATAGCGGCCGGCCGTCTCACTACATAATACGTGCGGAGCGGCAAAAAGGTTGCAGAAAACGGAATTTTATGAAAGAAGGCAGAAATAAATGGTAAAAAAAAGCAAAGGACATCTGTCCATCAATTCGGAAAACATGTTCCCGATCATCAAGAAGTGGCTGTATTCCGATCACGATATTTTCCTTCGGGAGCTGGTCTCGAACGGCTGCGACGCCATCACGAAGCTGAAAAAGCTGGCGCTGATGGGCCAGACCGAGATCCCGGAGGGCGAGGAGCTGAAGCTGACGGTCCGGGTCACGCCGTCCGCGAAGGTGCTGTCCGTGGAGGACAACGGCCTGGGCATGACCGCCGAGGAGGTGAAGGAATACATCAACCGCATCGCGTTTTCCGGCGCGGCGGATTTCCTGGAGAAGTATAAGGACAAGGCGAACGAGGACCAGATCATCGGGCATTTCGGGCTGGGCTTCTACAGCTCCTTCATGGTGGCGGACAAGGTGACCATCGATACGCTTTCCTGGGAGGAAGGCGCGGAGCCGGTGCACTGGGAGTCCGAGGGCGGCACGACGTTTACGATGGAGGACGGGGAAAAATCCACAAGAGGAACGACCGTTACGCTTTATTTATCGGAGGATTCCGTAGAATTTTCCAACGAGTACCGGGTAAAGGAAGTGTTAGAGAAATACTGCGCCTTCATGCCCTA
>JAEEUR010000023.1 GCA_016290595.1 Lachnospiraceae bacterium
CGTAATGATGCGCAACGGAAACGACTATGCGTGCGCGGTCAGGAACACCGACGGTGAGATCGAGATGATGCACGGCGTTCACCCGGGCATCGGAGGCAGCGAGAAGCTGAGGAAGATCCCCTTCGTACGCGGGCCGTTCATTTTTCTGGATTCGCTGAAACTGGGCCTGTCCACGCTGAACTGGTCGTCAGGATTCTTTATGGAGGAAGAGGACGGGGAAAAGAAGAAGGCTCAGGAAGCCGAAGAGCAGCCTAAAGAAAACGCGGCGGAGAAGAAATCCTCCGTCGGCGAATCGGCCGTGATGGGCGCTTCCGTCGTTTTTGCGCTGCTCCTCAGCATCGGCCTGTTTATCGTGCTGCCGACCTCGATCGTGCGGCTTCTGAAGAGATGGGTCACGAATACGGCGCTGATCTCGCTGCTGGAAGGCGTGATCCGCATCGCGATCTTTCTTCTGTACCTGTACCTGATCTCGCTGATGAAGGAGATCCGCCGCGTCTTCATGTATCACGGGGCGGAGCACAAATGCATCAACTGCATCGAGCACGGCCTGCCGCTGACGGTGGACAACGTACGGGAAAGCACCCGCTTCCACAAGCGCTGCGGTACCAGCTTTATCCTCTTCACGCTGCTGGTCAGCATCATCGTCGGGATCTTCCTGCCGAAGGAGCCGCTGCTGCTGCGCATCGGCTGCAAGCTGTTGGCCCTGCCCATCGTGATGAGCCTGTCCTATGAGTTTATCCGTCTGGCCGGCAGCACGGAGAACAAGATCATCGGCGCGTTGAGCAAGCCGGGGCTGTGGCTGCAGCGCCTGACCACGAAGGAACCGACGGACGATATGATCGAAGTCGGCATCGCCTCCGTGGAAGCCGTGTTCGACTGGAAGGACTGGGAGGAGAAGAACTTTTGACGGAAAAAACCGTAAGAGAAGTCTTTGAAGACGCCGTCCGCCGCCTGGATGCCGCCGGCGTTCCCGATGCGGCATGGGACGCACAGGAGCTTCTGACCTGGGCCGGCGGGCCGGACCGGACGCATTTCCCGCTGCTGAAGGCGGCGGTCCTTTCGGAAGGTGCTGCGGCACGCTTCGAAGAGGACGTCTGCCGGCGAGAACGGCGCATTCCGCTGCAGCAGATCACCGGGACGGCCTGGTTCATGGGACTGCCGTTTTCCGTGACTGAAGACGTCCTCTGCCCGCGGGCGGATACGGAGGTGCTGGCAGAGCTGGCGCTGAAGCGGATGGGAGAGAAAGGTCTTGCCGAACCGCGGATCCTGGATTTGTGCTGCGGCAGCGGCTGCATCGGCATCAGCCTGGCAAGGTTTCTGCCGGAGGCCGAAATCGTCCTCAGCGATATTTCTCCGAAGGCCCTGGCGCTTGCGAAAAAAAATGCGGAGCGGAACGCGGTGACGAAGCAGGTGTCTTTCGCGCTCGGCGACCTGCTGGAGGCTGAGACGGAAGACGGAATCACAATCCGTGAGCAGATGTCAGCGCGCCCATTTGACCTGATCTGCTGCAATCCGCCGTATATACCGAGCGAAGAGATAAATGGCCTGATGCCGGAAGTGCGGGATCACGAACCCGCTCTGGCCCTGGACGGCGGTGAGGACGGACTGGATTTTTACCGCCGGCTGGCGGCTGAGATGAAAAAGACCGAAGATAGAGCTGCTCCCACCTTTCTTCTCGAGATCGGCTGTGAACAGGGATCTGCCGTGAAAGAGATCTTCGAAACCGCCGGCGCAGCCCGCGTCATGATCCGAAAGGATCTGGCCGGCCTCGACCGCGTCGCGGAAGTTGATTGGAGTTAAACATGTTTGAACAGTGTGCAGACGTCTGCAAACATTTTGAAGAGATACAGGCGGAGCTGGCCAGCCCGGACGTAGCTACGGACCAGAACCGCTTCCGAAAGCTGATGAAGGAACAGAGCGACCTGCAGCCGCTGGTGGACGCCTACCTCGCGTACAAAAAGGCCGGCAGCGACAGGGAAGACGCACTGATGATGCTGGAGGAAGAAAAAGACGAAGAGATGCGCGCTCTCTTAAAAGAAGAGATGGCGGACGCGCAGGACTGCATCGAAAAGTTGGAGCATAAACTGAAGCTCCTTCTTTTGCCGAAGGATCCGAACGACGACCGAAACATCATGCTGGAGATCCGGGCCGGCGCGGGAGGAGAAGAGGCGGCGCTCTTTGCGGCCGAGCTTTACCGCATGTACGTGCATTACGCGGAAACGCGCCGCTGGAAGGTGGAAATGATCTCTTTAAGCGAGTCCGGCCTGGGCGGCTTCAAGGAAGTCGTCGCCATGATCAGCGGAAAAGGCGCCTATTCCCGCATGAAATACGAGAGCGGCGTCCACCGTGTGCAGCGCGTGCCGGAGACCGAATCCGGCGGCCGCATCCATACCTCAACGGCGACCGTGGCCGTGATGCCCGAGGCGGAAGAGGTGGACGTGGTCATCGATCCGAACGATATCCGCATCGACGTGATGCGCGCCTCCGGCAACGGCGGCCAGTGCGTCAATACCACGGACTCTGCGGTACGCTTAACGCACTATCCGACCGGCATCGTCATCTACAGCCAGACCGAAAAGTCCCAGCTGCAGAATAAAGAAAAAGCCTTCCGCCTGCTGCGCTCCAAGCTGTACGAGCTGGAACTGGAAAAGCAGCAGAGCGCCGAAGCCGAAGCCAGACGCAGCCAGATCGGCACCGGAGACCGTTCGGAGAAGATCCGGACCTACAATTTCCCGCAGAGCCGTGTGACGGATCACCGGATCCATCTGACGCTCTACAAGATCGACGCCGTCATGAACGGCGATCTGGACGAGCTTCTGGACGCGCTGATCGCCGCCGACCAGGCAGCGAAGCTGACGAAGCAGGAAGAGGCATGAAAAAAGGGAACCGAACGGTTCCCTGAAGGATGGAAGTGATGGGGCTCGAACCCATGACCTCTCGCGTGTGAGGCGAACGCTCATCCCGACTGAGCTACACTTCCATGCGCAAAGCGTATTATAACATGCTTTCCGCAAAATGCAAGCGGAAAATATGAGGAAGTTCAAAATAATAGACTTCGGATGATATCAGGAGAATGCCATGACTTTACAGGAACAGATGACGCTGGAGATGCAGAAGGCTTTTGAAGCCTGCGGCTATGATCCTTCCCTCGGACGGGTGAATCTGTCGAACCGGCCCGATCTTTGCGAATATCAGTGCAACGGTGCACTGGCAGCAGCCAAACAGGCGCACAAAAACCCGATGGAGATCGCGGAAGCGGTCGCCGGGAAGCTCGAAGGAAGCCCGCTGTTTGAGACAGTCCAGCCGGTCCGGCCCGGCTTTATCAACCTGAATGCATCGACGGCCGCCGTTGCCGCGCTGCTTCGGGATATTGCGGCAGATCCGGATCTGGGCGTGGAAAAGACCGGCGCCGGCAGGACCGCCATCATCGACTACGGCGGCGCCAACGTGGCGAAGCCGCTGCACGTAGGGCATCTGCGCAGCGCCATCATCGGGGAGAGCTTAAAGCGCCTCTACGGCTTTATGGGCTACGATGCTATAGGCGACGTCCATCTGGGCGACTGGGGCCTGCAGATGGGGCTCGTTATCGAGGCCGTGAAGGATGCGCAGCCGGATCTTCCGTACTTTGACGAAAGCTTTGCCGGCGATTATCCGGCGGAGGCTCCATTTACCATTGCCGATCTGGAGGCGATCTATCCGGCTGCCAGCGCCCGCGCCAAGACGGACGAGGCGTTTTCGGCCCGCGCGCACGTCGCGACTTTCCGTCTGCAGCAGGGCGACCGCGGCTATACCGCGCTGTTTCAGCACGTGCTGAACGTCTCCAAGGCGGACTTAAAGAAGAATTACGACGCGCTGGACGTGCATTTCGAGCTCTGGAAGGGCGAAAGCGACGTGCAGCCGTATATCGCGGACATGATGGCGGACTTTGAGCGGCAGGGCATCCTGAAGGAAAGCGAAGGCGCCCGCGTCATCGAAGTCGCCCGCCCGGAAGACACAAAAGAGATCCCGCCCTGCCTGGTGCAGAAATCCGACGGCGCCTATCTGTATGCGACCACGGATCTGGCGACCATCGTCGAGCGGGAAAAGCTGTATCGGCCGGACGAATACTGCTACGTCACGGACAAGCGCCAGAACATGCATTTCGAGCAGGTGTTCCGTGCCGCGAAGCTGAGCGGCATCGTGCCGGAAGACCGCGTGCTGTTCCATCTGGGCTACGGCACAATGAACGGAAAGGACGGCAAGCCTTTCAAGACCCGTTCCGGCGGCGTGCTGCGGCTGGAGTACCTCCTGAAAGACGTAATCGATGCGGTATACCAGCGCATGGCGGAGACCGATCTGCCGGAAGAAGAGAAGCAGAAAACGGCGGCCATCATCGGTCTGGCAGCCTTAAAGTACGGCGATCTGTCCAATCAGGCCACGAAGGACTACGTCTTCGATCTGGAACGTTTTTCCTCCTTCGAAGGTAATACCGGCCCGTACGTCCTCTACACGGTGGTGCGGATCCGTTCCATCCTGCGCAAGGCGCGGGAGCTGGGCATCGTTGCCGGAGAGATCCTGCCGGCGGCGGGCTCCGGGGAAAAGGAACTCCAGATGCAGCTCGGACGCGTGAGTCAGACAATCACGGACGCTTTTACGGAAAAGGCGCCGCATAAGCTCTGCCAGTTCATCTATGAGCTTTCGAACGATTTCAGCGCTTTCTACCGGGACAATCACATCCTGAAGGAAGATAATAAGGCCCGCCAGAGCAGCTGGATCAGCCTGCTGGAACTGACAGAACGCGAGCTGGTGACGCTTTGCCGCCTGCTCGGCTTCGACGCTCCGGGCAGAATGTAATCGGAACGGTCCCAGAAATAGAAAGGAGACAGCTATGCAGGACTTTCTGACGCTTGCGAAGGACCGTTATTCGGTCCGTAGACTATCGGATAAAATTATTCCTCAGGAGATGCTGGAGAAGATCCTGGAAGCGGGGCGCTGCGCGCCGACCGCCCACAATAATCAGCCTGTCAAGATCTGGCTGATCCAATCCGCAGAAGCTTTGGAGAAAGTTAGATCCACGGCGGACTTTCCTTTCCTGAAAGCGGCTCCTGCCGTGTTTGCGATTGGAAGCGAGCCGGCTGCGGCGTGGGTCAGGCCCTATGACGGAAAGAACTTTGCGGATATCGATGCGGCTATCGTTGCGACGCAGATGATGCTTCAGATCCATGATCTCGGACTCGGCACCACCTGGGTGGGCCATTTCGACGCGGACAAGCTGAAAGCGCTGTTCCCGGAGATGATCCCCTTCAACATGATCGCCCTGTTCCCGGTAGGATATCCTGCGGATGAAGCCCGACCTTCCCGACTGCACGAAGACCGAAAGCCGGAAGAAGAGACAGTGAGACGGCTGTAAACAGACAGCCGTACGCGTTCATTAACAGGCATTAACGACTTTCCCGCTTTGCATTGTGCGAAGCGGGTTTTTGTGTTATGATACGTAATAAGCATAACGAGAACCACCGACAACGCTGTAATAACCATCCGATAAGGAGGAAAAAGCATGAGAAGTATGAACGGCCCGCGCAACGTGGCCATGATGATGGATCTGTACGAGCTGACGATGGCCAACGGCTATTTCCTGCAGGAGCAGGACAAGAAGAAAGTCGCCTTCGACGTCTTTTACCGCCGCAATCCCGACGGGGCCGGCTTCGCCGTTTTCGCGGGGCTGGAGCAGATCCTCGAATATCTGGACAACATGCATTTTGAACCGGAGGACGTAGCGTATCTGCGCTCCCTGAATCTCTTTGACGAAAAGTTCCTGAAATATCTGGAGGATTTCCGCTTCCGCGGCGACGTATACGCCTTCCCGGAAGGCTCCGTCATGTACGCCGGAGAGCCGATCATTACCATCGTTGCCGATCTGGTAGAGGCACAGATGATCGAAACGGAGATCTTAACGCAGGTAAACCATCAGAGCCTGATCGCGACAAAGGCGAACCGCATCGTACGGGCAGCCAAGGGGCGTGCTGTCTCGGATTTCGGCGCCCGGCGCGCGCACAATAACGACGCGGCGATCCTCGGCGCGAGAGCCTGCTATATCGGCGGCGTGAACGGAACCGCCACGGTCTCGGCCGGCCAGGACTTCGGCATCCCGGTCGGCGGCACTATGGCGCACAGCTGGGTCATGTTTTATCAGGACGAGCTGACGGCATTCCGGCGCTTTGCGGATATCTATCCCAACAACTGCATCCTGCTGGCGGATACCTACGACGTGCTGGATTCCGGCGTGCCGCACGCGATCCAGGTTTTTAACGAGATGAAGGAAAAAGGCGTCAAATCGAAGTTCTACGGCATCCGCCTGGACTCCGGCGACTTGGCCTATCTGTCCCGCCAGGCCCGCAAAATGCTGGACGAGGCAGGCTTTACGGACGCGAAGATCGTCGTCAGCAACTCGCTGGACGAATATACCATTCACTCGATCCTGCAGCAGGGCGGCTGCATCGATTCCTTCGGCGTCGGCGAACGCATGATCACGGCGCGCTCGGAACCGGTCTTCGGCGCGGTCTACAAGCTCTGCGCTGTTGAAGAGAACGGCGTGATGAAGCCCCGCATCAAGATCTCGGAGAACGTCGAAAAAGTGACGAATCCGGGCTTAAAGAAGGTCTGGCGCCTGTACAACGACGAGGGACATCTGATCGCGGACCTGATCGCGAAGCCGGAGGAAAAACCGGAAGAGATCGACCGGCTGATCGATCCGATCAAGCCGTGGAAGAAACTGCCGACCGACGGCCTGCATTTCGTGGAAGTACAGAAATGTTTCATGAAAGACGGCAAACGGCTCCTCCCGGCAGAGGAGATCAAAACGGTGCGCGACCGCCTGCGCTATCAGCTGAACAACGAGGTCTGGCAGGAAGAGCAGCGTTTTGAAAATCCGCACCGCCACTACCTGGATATGACCCCGGCGTATTACGAAATGAAGATGAAGCTCCTGGCCGGAGAAGAAGTATAGGAGAACGCTATGCAGGGCTTTGAGAAGAACGAACCTTTTAATGCGGAACAGATCCGCGATACCCTGGTGGACCTTATCCGCCGCTTTACTGACCGCTGCGGCGTTCACCGCGTGGTGCTCGGGATCTCCGGCGGCAAAGACAGCTCCGTCGCGGCGGCGCTCTGTGCACGCGCGCTGGGACCGGAAAACGTCTACGGCATCATGCTGCCGGATAAGGTACAGCCGGATCTGGCAGATTCCGAACGTATCTGCGCCTCACTCGGCATCAATGCGCGGACCGTCAATATCGGCGCCATCCACAGCGCTTTAACGCAGGTGATCCGGGACGGTCTGGAAGCTGACCTCTATCCGGACGGCGAGCCGCTGCCAACCATGTTCGAGAGCAACGTCAACGTGCCGCCGCGTCTGCGCATGACGGTGCTTCGGAACATCGCGCAGGCACTGGGTGCGTTCCTCTGCGGGACCGGCAACCTGTCCGAATCTACGGTAGGATACTGCACCAAGGACGGCGATACCAGCTGCGATTTCAATCCGCTGGGACGCCTCACCAGCCGCGAGGTGGTGGCGGTCGGCCTGACCATGCCGGAACTGCCGGCGGAACTCGTCAATAAGGCGCCGAGCGACGGCCTTTCCGGCAAAACGGACGAGGAACGTCTGGGCGTGACATATCTTGAGATCCACAACTGGATCCGGAGCGGCAGCTCCGGCGATGCGGACGCGGATGCTCTGATCGACAGAAAGTGGCGCGCCAGCGCGCACAAGCGCCGCCTGCCCACCGTGCTGGATCCGTTCACGGGGGAGATTGTATGAAGATCGGGCTGATCGGCGGGACCTTTGATCCGATCCACGTGGGGCATCTGCTCCTGGGTGAATGGGCCCGGGAGCAGTTCTCCTTGGATGAGATCTGGTTTCTGCCGGCGGGAATGCCGTATTTTAAAGAGGACAAAAAGGTCAGCAGCCGTCTGGACCGTTGGGCCATGACAAGGCGCGCCGTTGCGGACATGCCGGGGGCAAAGGCCTGCGATATCGAACTCATGCGCGAGGGCCGCACCTACACCTACGAAACGGTGGAAGAGCTTTGCGCGGCGTATCCGGACGATGAATTCACCTTTGTTTTCGGGGCGGACTGTCTGGATCAGTTGGATACCTGGCGTTATCCGGAGCGGATCCTGGCCGGCTGCCGCATCGCAGCGGCAACGCGCGGCGCCTCCTCGGACGTGGAAGAGATGCGTCGAAAAGCCGCCGCGCTGACGGCGAAGTTCGGCGGAAAGATCGAGGTAATGGAGTTTCCTGCGCTGGAGATCTCCTCCACCATGCTCCGGGAGCGGGCGGCAAAAGGCCTGCCTCTTAAGTATCTGGTACCGGAGGCAGTTGAAAATTATGCGATAAAGCAGGGTCTTTACGGCTCGCCTCTTCAGGAGGAAGACAAGCCGAATCCCGTCAAAGCTGTCATCCTCGACATGGACGGCACGCTGCTGGACACGGAAAAGCTGTATATCGACGTCTGGATGGATCTGGAAGAGAATCCCACGCCGAAGCTGGAGCAGGTCCTGTACGACGTCATCGGCGTAACGGAGGAGGAAACGAGAGCGTACTTTGCGGAGGTGATGGGGGCGGATTACCCCTTCGAAGCGCTGAGGACGCGAATGAAAAACATCTTCGCCCAGATCCGGGACGCGGGTCAGCTGCCGGTCAAAGCCGGGGCAAAGGAATGCCTGGATGCGCTGTACCGGGCCGGCTATAAGCTGGCCCTGGCATCTTCCACCTACCGGGAACAGCTGGAAGCAGAGATGAAAGCGGCCGGACTTTTCGGGTATTTCGACGTCATCGTCTGCGGAACGGATATCTCGCACAGCAAGCCGGATCCGGAGATCTTCCTGAAAACGGCCCGGCTGCTGCAGACGGATCCGTCGGATTGCATCGTGATAGAGGATTCCTTCAACGGGATCCGCGCGGCGAAGGCTGCCGGCATGCGGCCGCTGATGGTCCCGGATTTAAAGCAGCCGGATGAGGAGATCCGAGGTCTTTGCGAATGGATCTGTCCGGACCTTCCCGCCGCACTCGCAACGATCCGCGAGGCAGATCATTAGACTTTAGAAATGTTTTTCCCCGGGCGGTAACCATCCGCCCGCTTTTTTCGTATAATGGGGCAGGAGAGAAAAAGCGAAAGGCTTTCTTCTCCGGTCTTTAAAGGATTGGCGGCAGACGGGAACTCCTTCCCCCTTAAAGCCGCCGGAGGGAGACCTTTATGAACCAGAAGGAAATGGCTGACGCGCTGGCGCGGCGCGAAGAAGCCGTACTTGAACATCTGAAGGCACGCTACGGGCCGTATATCCGGAAGATCGCCTTCGGCATCCTGCACTCTGAAGCGGATACCGAAGAGGTCGAAAACGACGTATACCTGAAGCTCTGGCGGGAAAGTGAAAAAGAACTGCCGTCCGATCTGAAGCTGGCGTTAAGCATCTACACCCGCCAGCTGGCTATAGACCGGCTGCGCACGGTCAGTGCGAAGCGGCGCGGCAGCCGGGAGTATGAGCTGGCGCTGGATGAGCTTTCCGATGTGGTGGAAGACCCGAAAAACGGGGACCCGGCAGACCGGCTGGCTCTGAAGGAAGCCATGAGCAGTTTCTTACAGAGCTTATCAAAACGCGACCGTCAGCTTTTCGTCTGCCGCTACTGGTACGCGATGAGCATCCGGGAATGCACGGACGCATTCGAGTTGAAAGAAAGCGCGGTAAAGACCGCCCTGCACCGCCTTCGGATGAAATTGAAGGCACATCTGGAAAAGGAGGGGATCCCGTTATGACGACGGAAGATCTGAAAATTGCAATTATCGATACGGAAGACGAATGGATCGGAGAGGCTCTGCCGAAGGGCCTTGGAAAGAATAAAAAGAAAGCGGCACGCTTTCTGAAGCCGGCCCTGATCACGGCTGCCTGCGCGGTTCTGGCCGTGCTGGGGATCCTGCTATTGCCGAGAAATAACGGCTCCCTGACGCCCGCAGTGCATGCTTTTGCCCTGGCGGAGGCGGAGTATCCGGCCATGGCAAACGGAGCGGATTTCTATCTGAAAGATGCGCAGGACTGGTACAAGCTCACAATGGAGCAGATGCTGGAACTGGAAAAGAAGCAGTTGGAAGCGGCGCAGGAAGACCAGAAAGTCTTTTCATCGGTTCGGGGCAGCGGCGAGAGCATCAAGCCTTTCCTGCAGCAGGCGATTGCGCTCTCCCTCATCGGCGCAGGAACGGACAATGCTTTGTCGGCACCGCTGAACCTGTATCTGGCGCTGGCCATGCTGGCGGAGACCACGGCCGGCGAGACGCAGCAGGAGATCCTGGATGCGATCGGTGCCAAGTCTGTAAAAGCGCTGCGTGAACAGGCAAAAAAAGTCTGGCGCGCCAACTATTACGATAACGGCTACGTCAAATGCGTGCTCGGCTCTTCCTGCTGGCTTTCGGACAGCCTGAACTATAAGCAGAAGTGCATAGACGCGCTTAACAATTATTACTATGCTTCGACCTACCGCGGTACCATGGGAAGCAAGGAATACGACGAAGTCTTCCGGGCCTGGATCAACGATCAGACCGGAAGCCTGCTGGAGGAGAGCGTCTCCAAGCTGAATCTGGATCCGCTGACGGTCATCGATCTGGTGAGCACCTTTTATTTCCAGGACAAGTGGGAAGCCAAGTTTGATCCCGCGAAAAACACCCGGGAGATCTTCCACGGCACGGCCGGAGACACGGAAACGGAATTTATGCACAGTACGGACTGGTACGGAATTTATTATTATGCAGATAAATTCGGCGCTTACGGAAAGAGCCTGAACGATTCCGGTGCGGTCCTGTATTTCATCCTGCCGGACGAAGGCGTAAGCATGGACGAACTGCTGCAGGATCCGCAGCTTCAGGCGTTCCTGACCTCGAATGAAGCGGTACCAAACGTGAGCATCAGGGTGAATCTCTCCCTGCCGAAGTTCGATATCTCGCAGGATCAGGATCTGAAAGAAATCGTGCGGCAGCTGGGGATCCAAAGGGTTTTCGATTTCGAAACCTCCGATTTCAGCGCGCTGACCGATGATTCGGAAGCCTGTGTTTCCGCCGTGCAGCAGGGAGCGCGGATCATCGTGGATGAAGAGGGCGTAAAGGCCGCCGCTTATGTCAATCTGCCTGTCGTGGGCGCCCCTATGCCGCCCGAGGATCAAATCGATTTCATCCTGGACCGGCCTTTCCTGTTTGTCCTCCGCAGCCGCGACGATCTGCCGCTTTTAGCCGGCATCGTGAACCAGCCGCAGGAGTGATTTTCAGCGACGAGAGCAATCGGCCGGCCTTGACTTCCCCTCTCAGATGTTTTATGATTTTTTATCATAACGCGAGAGGGGACTTCCCATGAACGGCAGCAGCGGTTTTGCTTCTTCCTACATTTCTTTCTGGAAGAGAGCCTTAGAGTATAAAGGATTATCAACGTTGAGAGAGTACTGGCAGCCCGTCGGCCTGCATATCGGCCTGGCGGCACTGGCAGTATTCTTTTACGTCCTGTCCTTAAACGGCTCCAGCTGGGCGAAGATCCCTTTCTGGACCCTGACGGCTTTTCTTATTGTTTCCTTTGTCCCCTTCGTCGGCCTGACGGTCCGCCGGCTGAGAGATACCGGCATGTCCGGCCTCTGGGCCTTATTGCTGCTGTTCGTCGGCGCCGGCACCTGCGTGGTTCTCTGCCTCTGCGCTGCCGGCAGTTCGGTCCTTCCTTCAAGCAAAGAGCCGGACCTCACGAACGATTCGCCGGACCCGCTTGAAACGAACGCTTTTGATCCCGCCAACGCGGGACCGTCCGGCGTCTGAGGCTTTTAGAAAAACGTTAATACTTGGGAGAAAACGATGCTGACACTTGACAGTACCATTGGTGAACTTTACGCTACGCCGGTCGGACACGATCTGGCCGACAAGCTTCTGATGCAGCTGGGTCAGCCCCGCAGCATGATCACCAACCCGCTGGTATCGCGGGTAAAGCTGAGATCAGCGGCGAAGCTGGTCAGCGGCAGTCTGGATCCGTCCTTTCTGGAGACGGTCCTGGATCTGGCCAGGCGGGAAGAGAAGGAAATCCCCGCTTCAAAAGACCCCGTGAATCCGGCCTGGTGGAAGGAAGCCGTCTTTTATCAGATCTACCCCCGCAGCTTCTGCGACAGCAACGGGGACGGGATCGGGGACATTCCCGGCATCCTTTCCCGGCTGGATTATCTGAAGGAATTGGGCGTGGACGCGCTCTGGCTCTCGCCTGTCTACGATTCTCCCAACGACGACAACGGCTACGATATCCGCGATTACCGGAAGATCCTGAAAGAATTCGGTACGATGGAGGACTTCGACCGCCTGCTGGAAGAGGTCCATAAGCGAGGCATGCGTCTGATCATGGATCTGGTGATTAATCATACCTCGGACGAGCACCCCTGGTTCCGGGAAGCCCTTCAGGATCCGGCCTCGCCGAAGCGAGACTATTATTTTCTGAAGGAAGGATCGCCGGAGAAGCGTCCGAACAACTGGACCAGCTTTTTCTCGGGACCGGCCTGGCGCTATTTCCCGGAGCAGAAGCTCTGGGGGCTGCATTTGTTTTCCTCCAAACAGATGGATCTGAACTGGGAAAACGAGGCGCTGAGGAAGGAGATCATCGACATGATCCGCTGGTGGCTGGAAAAAGGCGTGGACGGCTTCCGCATGGACGTGATCAACTATATTTCTAAGGATCCCGGCCTGGAGGACGGCAATACCGCCGTCGGTTCCGTCGTAGGCTTCACCGGGATGGAACACTATCTTTACGGTCCGAAGCTGCACGAATATCTGAGGCAGATCCGACGGGAAGCGTTCGAACCGTATCAGGCTTTTTCGGTTGGCGAAACGCCGGGCCTCGGCATCCGGATGTGCCGCGCCGTGACGGCGCAGGAGCGGAAGGAACTGGATATGGTCTTCAATTTCGACCATCTCGAAACGCCGGGCCATACGCGGATGGACGACTATCAATACGACCTGAACTTCTACAGGGACCATATCCTGGAGTGGATCGGAAACTACGGTACGAACTGCCGGCTGTCCCTCTTTTTCAACAATCACGATAATCCCCGCATGGTTAGCAAGGTCAGCCGCGATCCGAAGGTCCACCGTCAAGTCTCCAAGCTGCTGGCTGTCCTTCTGCTGACGCTCCCGGGAACGCCCTTTATTTTCCAGGGCGACGAGATGGGGCTGACGAACTACGAGTTCACGGATATTTCCCAGATCACGGACGTGGAAGCGAAAGGCTTTTACCGGGAACAGAAAGGAAAAAAGAGCGAAGCGGAGCTGCTTAAGACGCTGAACGCGATGACGCGCGAGCATGCGCGGGTGCTGCTGCCCTGGAACGAAAAGCTTCTGCCGGCCCACGAGGGGCTGCGTCAGCAGTCCGTCCGGGAAGACGTGCTGCGCGATTACCGCCTTCTGCTGAAGCTCCGGAAACAGGATCAGGTCTTTCCGTACGGCAGCTTCGAGCTGATTAACGGCAGAAAGAACTGCTTCGTTTACCGCCGTAGGCTGAACGGGATCAGTTACGTCGTGGAAGCGAATCTGGGAAAAGAAGAAAGGAAAGCCGTCTATCCGGGGAAGAAGGCCCGGCTGATCTATGACAGCCTGCCCCGGCAGGACGGCCTGATGGGACCGTACGCGGCGCGTATCTGGAAGGAAAGCTGAACGAGGACCGTCTGAAATGAAAAGACCGCCTGTTTTTCGGAACAGGCGGTCTTTTTTCGGGATCTAAAGAAGATTATTTCTTCTTTCTGCCTTTCTTCTTGACGTTGACGTTTTCCTTCAGCACGTGGCTGGGACGGAAAGCGGGCGCCTTGCAGGCGGCGATCTTTACGTTTTCGCCGGTGCGGGGATTTTTGCCGGTGCGGGCTTTGCGCTCGCGGATCTCAAAAGTACCGAAACCGGTAATGCTGACCTTGTCACCGGCGACTAAAGCCTTCTCGATGGCCGTGAAGGTGGCTTTCAGGGCGGCTTCCGCGTCTTTCTTGGTCAGACCGGCATTTTCTGCAATAGCTGCAACAAAATCTTTCTTATTCATCTTTGTGATCTCCCACATTCTGAATTTTTTTCCATAATAGCACATTTGCTAGGAATTGCAAGTGTTTTCGGTTTTTTCACGTTTCCGCGTTTTGTCCGGAAAGCAGAAGACCGGTTCCGTCGAAGGCGGGGATCGCTTCCTCTCCGGCGGCTTCCGGATCCTGGACATAGCCGTCTTCAATAGAAGAGAAGGAAAGATAGTCCCAGACGCGACGGAATTCCTCGTCCGTCAGCCTCCGCTTCAGAGAAGGAAAGGCGTTCAGCCGTCCTGCTTCGCAAAGGGCCCGGACCGGCGTGTACTGTCCCAGCAGGCTGAAAAGAAAGCTGCCCTTCGGCAGATCGTCCTCCAGCACGTCGATGACGCGAAGCGTGTTTTCGATATAGCCGGGCAGGATCAGGTGGCGGATCATGACGCCGCTCTGCAGCATTCCGTCGTCACCCATGCGGTACGGCCCCGTCTGGCGCAGCATTTCTTTTACGGCCTTCAGGGCGGTCTGCGGATAGTCCGGCGCCAGCGAAAGCCGGCGGCCCAGCGTTTCGTCCGCGTATTTGAAATCCGGCAGATAGATCTGCACGAGCCCATCCAGTTCTTTCAGCGCTTCCGTGCTTTCATAGCCCGAACAGTTCCAGACGACGGGGACCGGAAGCTTTAAGTCCTTCAGAACCTCCGCGATCGGGTGAGAAAAATGGCTGGCGGAAACGAAGCTGATATTGTGAACGCCCTGCTTCAGAAGACCTTCGATGATACGGATCAGCCGGTCCCTGTCCGCCGGATAGCCGGGGATCAGCCGGCGGGATATGGTATGGTTCTGGCAGTAAACGCAGGCCAGATGGCAGCCCGTAAAAAAGAGCGTGCCGCTGCCGCGGGTGCCGCTCAGGCAGGGTTCCTCCCCGAAGTGAGCGGCGGCCCGGATCAGCTGCGGCACGGCGGGAGAGGCGCAGAAGCCGTTTCCCTTTTTGGCATCGCGTACGGCGCCGCAGGCGCGCGGGCATAGCCGGCAGTTGAATTCGTCATTTTTGGGAAGAGCCTCCGCCGGGGCGGAGGCTCTTTGACTTTCTTCGTTATACATAAGCGTGTTCGGTCTGGATCGCCAGAGCGTCCTTGTACTTGCGCTGCGTCGTGTACAGGCTGATAAGCCAGCCGGCCAGCAGTCTGTGATAGCCCTCGCGGATGGATTCCTCGCCGCTCTGATAAAGCTCCTTCAGGACACTTTCATATTCGGCGGAGCTGCGGTCTCCCTGAACGTAGTGCAGATTGGTGAAATACAGGAGCTGGTCGTAAATGGCGGGCATCTCGGCGCTGCGGAAGCCGGAGGCGTCCTGCAGATACTTGAGGGCCAGCGAATCGTAGCCGAGCTCGAAATTGCACAGGGCCAGCTTCTGGGAAGCCAGGAGCTTCTGCTCGTCGGAAACGAGGTCGTGCGGCGTCAGAGAGGAGATGAGATACGGAACGGCTTCCTCGTAGTGTCCGTGCTCCACGTAGGCGGTGCCGATATTGTAGTCGATCAGGCTGGCGATGGAAGCGTCGTAGCCGCGGGCCAGTTCCTTTGCCCGCTTATAGTAGCGGAGCATAAAGGAAAGATCGTTGAAATTGGCGTAGCAGGCGCCGAGCAGATAGCTGCTCCACAAAAGGATGGGAAGGCTGCCTTCTTCGGCGGCGGTGGAATAGGCGCGGTCGGCCGCGCTGATGGCGTCCATATAGTTCTTCCGGGTGAAATAGACCTCCGCCATGCTCTGACGGACGAAGCTGATCGGACGGATAGTTTCCGCCAGACGCAGCATCTCCAGCTGATCGTCGGATTCCACCAGACCGGCGCCGACGTAATACAGGAAGAGCTGCTCGGTCTCCATGTAGTCGTAGAAGCGGGCCAGATAGGCGACTTCCTGATGGCAGACGGGCGCGTTCTTTCCGTGGCGCTGGATCAGGCTGAAGAGATTGAAAAGATGCCAGCTAAGGTGCAGCTCGCTGTTTTCCATTTCCCGCTGATGAAGCTTCAGATAGGTGGTTTCCTTTTCGGCGGTTTCGGAGTGGAAATATTTGTCAAAATAGCCGTCCAGCATGGCTTTCGCCTGCGTCAGCTGTTCTTCGTTCGTATTATAGCTGATCTGCAGCTTTTCAAGCAGCTGCTGCAGAATGGCGGGACTGGGATTCCCGACGCCCTGTTCGATCTTGCTTAAATAAGAGACGGCACAGATCCCGCGGCAGAGAGCCTCCTGGCTCAGTCCCCGCTGCAGACGCTGCTGTCTGATCAAAAAACCGGTAAAATTTTTCATAATCGCAACTCCTCCCTGCTTTTTAAGGGCAGGTAAAGATACTATACAAGGAAAGTTCAAAAGAAGCAAGCTATTTTTTGCATTTTATGATATACTTTTCCGGAAAATATAATTCCGGAGGCAGTTAAGGTGCAGAAAGCCTATGAAAGTTTCGGAATCAGCGCCGCCGTTTATGAAAGAGGCGAGCGGATACTTAAGGATCTGGCGGAAAGATTCCGTGAGATAGACGAAACGGCTGAGTTCAATCAGCTGAAGGTCCTTCGTGCCATGCAGAAGAACGGCGTGGCGGATTATCATCTGACCGGCTCGACCGGCTACGGTCACGACGATCAGGGAAGGGATACCCTGGAGCGGGTCTATGCGGACACCTTCCACACGGAGGATGCGCTCGTGCGTCCGCAGATCACCTGCGGAACGCATGCGCTCTACATCGCCCTGTCCGCCAATCTGAAGGCCGGCGACGAGTTGCTTTCGCCGGTCGGCCGCCCTTACGATACCCTGGAGGAGGTGATCGGCATCCGGCCGTCCGTCGGGTCTCTTGCGGAAAACGGCATCAGCTACCGGCAGGTGGATCTGAAGCCGGACGGTGCGTTCGACTGGGACGGGATCCGGGACGCGGTCACGGAGAAGACAAAACTGGTCACGATCCAGCGCTCCCGGGGCTATTCCTCCCGGAGGACCTTTTCCCCGGAGGAGATCGGAGAACTGATCCGTTTTATCAAGAGCATTAAGCCTGATCTGAACGTGATGGTGGATAACTGCTACGGAGAATTTACGCGGCGGGAAGAGCCGTCCGATTTCGGCGCGGATATGATCGTCGGATCCCTGATCAAGAACCCCGGCGGCGGACTGGCGCCCGTGGGCGGCTATATCGCAGGCCGCGCGGATCTGATCGAGCGCTGCGCCAAACGCCTTACGGCGCCCGGCCTCGGCAAGGACGTGGGGGCGAGCCTCGGTCTGAACGCTTCGATGTTCCAGGGCTTTTTCCTGTCGCCGACCGTTACCGCCGGAGCCGAAAAGGGCGCGATTTTTGCGGCTGCCCTGTATGAAAGCCTGGGCTTTAGCGTCTATCCGTCCTCAAAAGAGCCGCGCTACGATATCATCCAGGCAATCGAGCTGAAAACGCCGGAAAACCTTTCGGCCTTCTGCGCAGGGATCCAGTCGGCGGCGCCCGTGGATTCCTTCGTCAGACCGGTAGCCTCCGAAATGCCGGGCTATCCGGATCCGGTGATCATGGCGGCGGGCTGCTTCGTGCAGGGCTCATCCATCGAGCTTTCGGCTGACGGTCCCATGCGGGAACCGTATAATATCTATTTTCAGGGCGGCCTGACCTGGCAGCATGCCAAGATCGGCATCCTGAATTCTCTTCAGAAACTGGTGGACGCAGGTCTGGCTTTGTGATATACTATAATCTCTCTTTTGGTGGGCCGGGAAAGACGAAGGGAGTTATTTGAAAAAGAACAAAATGATGCGGACCCTTCCGCCTTCCGAACTGCCTTACGAGAAATGCCGGAAAGACGGAGCCGGCGTGCTTTCCGACGCGGAGCTGCTGGCCGTGATCCTGAGGACCGGGACCCGTGAGCAGACGTCGGTCGAAGTCGCCGGCACGCTTCTGAAGAAATTCGGAAGCCGGGCGGGACTGAGCTGCCTGATGACGCTTTCCGGCGGAGAACTTCAGACGATCGACGGGATCGGCCCGGTAAAGGCCGTGGAACTGCTGGCGGTTGCCGAGCTCTGCCGCCGGATCGTACGGAGCAGCAAGCGCCCGTCCGTTTCCCTGCGGGACCCTTCGTCCATCGCCGCCTATTTTATGGAGGACATGTGCTATCTCTCCCAGGAGGAGATGCGTGTCGCCATGTTCGATACGCGGAACCGCCTGCTGCACGAGATGGTGCTTTCCATGGGCACGGTCAACGCCTCGCTGGCTTCGCCCCGGGAGCTTTTTCTGGAGGCGCTGCGTTACGGAGCGGTGTATCTGGTGCTTCTGCACAACCATCCCAGCGGGGATCCGACGCCCTCGGAGGCGGATATACGCCTGACGACGCGCATGGCCAGCGCCGGAGACCTGCTGCATATCCCGGTCATGGACCATATCGTGATCGGGGATCACAGCTATTACAGTATGCGTGAGGAAGGACACCTTCCTTACGGAGGACAGGAAATCATATGATCGTTCAAAGCAAAAAGAACAGGCCCCGTGGCGGATTGCTGATCCTGATCGGTATCTGCCTGTTTCTGATGCTTTTAAGTTATTTCAGCCCCAGCTTCAACAGTGCCGTCCGCAACGGCATCAACAGCGTGCTTCTGCCCATGCAGCGCGGCATGAACAAGGCCGGCAGCTACATCTTCAACCGGATCGAGGCGCTGCGCGACCTGCAGGCCGTCCAGGAGAAGAACAAGCTGCTGGAAGAGGAGCTGGCCGAGCTGCGGCAGGAGAACGCGCACCTGAAGCTGACGGAGAACGAACTGAAGGAGCTGCGCACCCTGCTGAAGATGAAAGAGCAGTACCCGGAATATGAGACGCTCGGCGCCCACGTTATCGGGAAGAGCTCCGGAAACTGGTTCCAGTCTTTTATGATCGACAAGGGGTCCCGTGACGGCATCCAGCTCAACATGAACGTGATGGCCGGCGGCGGCCTGGTAGGCCTGGTGACGGCCGTAGGAGACGGCTATGCCACGGTTACGACCATCATCAACAGCGGCCAGTACGTGAGCGCCATGAGCGCACGCAGCGGGAGCAACTGCATGGTGGCGGGCGATCTGACGCTGTATTCGGACGGGCTGCTGCGGCTGGAGAACATCTCGCTGTCCTCCGACGTCCTGACGGGTGATAAGATCGTCACGTCGAACATCAGCGACAAGTACCTGCCGGGCCTTCTGATCGGCTACGTGGAAACGCTGGAGACGGATGCCAATCAGCTGACGCAGACGGGGACCCTGCGGCCCGCCGCGGATTTTGACAACCTGAATACGGTCCTGGTATTCCTGGCACTGAAGGAAACGGGGGATCTGCCATGAAAAGAGTGATTTCCTATGCGGCGCTGATCCTCGTCCTGTTCCTGATCCAGAATAATATCTTTGCGGCCTCCTCGCTGATCTCCACCGTCCCCAACCTTCTTCTGATCTTGGTCTTTTCCTTCGGCTTTATCCGGGGAAGCCTGGAAGGGATGCTGATCGGCTTTTTCTGCGGACTGCTGAACGACGTGTTCTTCGGAAGCGTCATCGGCCTTTCGGCCATGCTGTACGCGGTGCTCGGCTACGGGATGGGGCTTCTGGGCAGCCTGTACTATACGGATTTTGTCAACATGCCGCTGATCCTTTGCCTGGTCAGCACGCTGCTTTACCATCTTGGGACCTATCTCTTTGCCTTCCTTCTGGCCGGCCAGAAGGGCTTCGGCGCGTATCTGACGAGACTGGCCCTTCCGGAACTGCTTTATACCGGTCTGATGACGCTGATCCTTTACCCGTTGCTGCGGCGGGCCGAAACTCTCATAGAAAAGTGGGAGATCAGGAGACCGAAGACGTATGTTTAAGGAATTTCTGGACTTTCTTATCTATAAGCTGAAGCAGATCGTCACGTCGCGGCTATTTCCGGTGACGCTTGTTTTTATTGTGCTTTTCAGCATACTGATCGGCCGGATGTACACGCTGCAGATCGTCCAGGGCGCGTCCGCACAGCAGGACGTGGAGGAGATCACGAAGCGGACGGTGATCCTTGCGCCGACCCGCGGCAAGATCTACGACTGCAACGGCAAGCTGCTTGCCTACAACCAGCTGGTCCAGAACGTGATCGTTACGGATGACGGAAGCTACCGGAACGGGTACGAACGCAACAGCATGCTGCTTCGCCTGATCGAGATACTGGACCGCTTCGGAGAAAAAGTCACGCCGAGCATCGACATCTATTTTGATGAGGAAGGCGTGCTTCGGGAAAGCTTTGCCTCCGAGAACGCCCGCCTCCGTTTCCTGCGGGATATGTACGGACGGACCAGCGTCAGCCAGCTGAGCGAGAGCGAACTGCAGACCGACGCGCAGGCGATCATGGATTTCTACTCGGACAAGTTCGGGATCGGCGTCAATGAAGACGGAAGCCGATACACGCTGGATCCGCAGACGGCTCTGAAGCTTCTGTACATCCGTTACAGTATGTACGCCAATTACTATACGCGCTACAACCCGTCCACAGTTGCAGAGGACGTGAAGGAGGAGACCGTAGCCGCCATCCGGGAGCATGCCGCCGAGCTCGGCGGTGTCGATATCGAACAGACCTATAAGCGCGTCTACAACGACGCGGTGTACCTGTGCCATATCCTGGGCTATACCGGTTATGCCAGCACGGAAGAGATAGAAGCCCTGAATGCGGCCGGGGGGAATTACTATTCCGGCGACGTTATCGGAAAGGCCGGCATCGAAGCCAGTATGGAGCAGGCGCTTCACGGCAGCAGCGGGACGCGTACCATATACGTGAACAATCTGGGACAGGTCAAGCAGGAAGGCAGCATCATCGAGGCCGTGGCCGGCGACGATATCTATCTTTCGATCGACGTGGATCTTCAGAAGGGCATCTACCATTTGCTGGAGCAGAAGCTGGCCGGTATTCTCATCAATCATCTGGTCAACGATGACGTCAATCCCGAGGATTCGGATCATCTGATCCCGGTCAAGCAGGCCTATTTCCAGATCATCAACAACAACGTGCTCGACCTGAACCTGTTCCGGGAAGCGGAAGCCGGGACCGCGCAGCGGCGGATATTCTACTATTTCACGGAAAGACAGGAGAAGGTCCTGACTGCCATCCGGAAGGAACTCCTGGAAAGCGGCGCCCGCAGCTACAAGGCGCTGGGCGAGGACATGCAGACCTACTTCACCGAGCTGTACGACGTGCTCCAGGAGGAGAAGATCCTGATCCGGTCCCGGATTGAGACGGACTCGGCGCTGTACAAAAACTATCGGATCGACGGGACGATCAGCCTGCAGGAATATCTGCGGGGGGCCGTTGACCGGGAATGGGTCGACATGACCCTGCTGGATCTGGACGAGAAGTACAACAGCTCCGAAGAAGTCTACCGGGCGCTGGTGGACTACATCATCGAAAGGCTGCATTATTCCTCCGATTTCTCAAAGGAACTCTACCGGAAGCTGATCTACGCGGGAACCATCAACCGCTGCGACATCGCGCTGGCCATGTATGAGCAGGGCGTGCTGGAACCGGATCCCGAGTACGAGGAAAAGCTTCTGATGCGCTCCTCCGAAGTGGCTTTCGCCTTCCTGCAAGACAAGCTTCAGAGCATCGAGATCACGCCGGCCCAGCTGGCGCTCGACCCTTATTCGGCGGCTGCGACGGTCGTGGACGTGACCAGCGGACGGGTCATCGCCATGGTTTCCTATCCCGGCTACGACAACAACCGCATTTATGAGAGCGGGTATTACGCGTCCCTGGTCGCGGACCAGTCCACGCCGCTGTTCAACTCGGCCACGCAGGCCCGGACGGCGCCCGGTTCCTCCTTCAAGATGGTTACCGCGGCGGCGGCTATGGAGAAGGGGATCATCGAAGACGATACGATCGTTACGACGACCGGCATCTTCGAGGCGGCCGGCATGCAGGTCAAGTGCTGGTACTATCCGGACAACCACGGAAATATCAACGTCAGCCAGGCGCTGATGGTATCCTGCAACGACTTTTTCGCCCAGATGGGCTACCTGCTGTCCCTGAAATCCGGTGAATACAGCGACTCGCTCGGCATGGAAGCCATACGGCAGTACGCTTCCCTGCTGGGGCTGAATGAAAAATCCGGCGTGGAAATCGCCGAGTATGAACCGGTCATTTCCGACACCTCCGCTCTGACGAGCGCGATCGGACAGGGCACGAACCTTTATGCCTGCTCCCATCTGGCGCGCTATGCGACGGCGATCTCGACGAGGGGAAACATCTACAACCTGACGCTGCTGGACCATCAGACGAAGGCGGACGGGACGCTGGTGCAGAGCTTCCGGGGCCAGCTGGTCTCCAAGACGACTTTGCGCGACGCCAGCTGGAACGCCATCTGGAAAGGGATGCATATGGCCGTCATGGGAGAGGATCTTTCCAGCGAGATCTGGAAGATCGATGCGGCCGGCAAGACCGGAACGGCGGAGGAAAGCGAGCTTCGGCCCGATAATGCGACCTTCGTCAGCTTCGCGCCGTTCGACGATCCGAAGATCAGCGTCTCGGTCATGATCCCGCACGGCTATACCTCCGGCAACGCGTCGGAGCTCGGCCGGTATATTTACAACTATTATTACGGTTTCCTCAGCTATGAGGATATTCTTTCGGGTGAAGCCAGAGACGAAGGCGGCAACGAAATCAACGAGTGAGAGGAACGGCAATGGGACGGGTAATTGCGATCACATCCGGAAAAGGCGGCGTAGGGAAGACGACCTTCTCGGCAAACCTGGGCGTCGGACTGAGCAGGCGCGGCAAAAAGACGGTACTGGTCGATATGGACATGGGCTTGAGAAACGTTGACGTCATGCTTGGGATGGAGACGGCCGTCGTCAACCATCTGGGCGATTATTTCGAGGGCGGCCTGGACTGGGAAGACTGCCTTACGACGGACGAGCGCTATCAGGGCCTGTCCGTCCTAGCGGCTGCCCAGAACCTGGACCCGTCGCTGATCACGGAAGAATCGTTCTCGTACCTGATCGGAGAGCTGAAGGAAGCCTTCGACATCGTCGTGATCGACGCGCCGGCCGGGATCGGCTCCTATTTCCGCCTGGCGATCTCGCAGGCGGATGAAGGCATCGTCGTGGTCCATACCGCGGTCCCGTCCGTTCGGGACGCGGACAAGGTCCTGCATATATTGGAGGAATCCGGGATCGGCCGCCGCTTCATTCTCGTAAACGAGCTGCGCTTTTCGCTCATGAAGAACAAGGCCATCATGACGCCGCAGGATATTTCCGAGATCCTCGGCGCGGAACTGGTCGGCGTGATCCCGTACGATATCGAGGCGATACTGGCCTGCAACGACGGACGAGCGCTCACAGGGACGGCCTCGCCGGCCGGCAAAGCGCTGGAGCGCATCGCCGACAGAGTCTGCGGGATGGCGGTGCCGCTGCCTCCCTTCAGACGCCTGCGCGGCGGCCTGTTTCACAAATAAGCGGGAGAGTACATGTTTTCTTTCAGAAACTACAAACTGAAGAACTTCAGCGTGGCGATGCTGCTGGCCATCATAGCGCTCTGCATTCTGGGCTACATGGTCCTGAGCAGTGCGCTCGTGAACTATGCCGACAGCTCCGGCAATCTGAAGCGGCAGCTGACCGGCATGCTGGCCGGCGGCGCGATCTTTGTGTTTCTGACCGTGACAGATTATCATTTCTGGCTGAAGTTCCACTGGCTGATCTATGCTTTCTGCCTGGCTCTGCTGGCCCTTCTCTTTACACGCCTCGGCGTCAACCTGAAAGGGGCGACCCGGTGGCTGGATCTGCCGGGCCTCGGCCGGCTGCAGCCTTCGGAATTTGCCAAGACCGGGATGATCATCTTTTTCGCCTGGTTCTTTCAGAAACATCAGGAGAAGCTCAACCGCTTTTCAACGGTGGCGTTTGCCCTGCTGTTTGCCGCCGTCCCGGCCGTTATGATCTTTCTGGAGCCGGATCTTTCCACCACCCTGACCTACACGCTGATCTTTCTGGTCATATTCTACGTCAGCGGGATCAGCTACAAATGGATCGCCGGCCTGGCGCTGACGGCAGTGCCGGTAGGTGCGTTTCTCCTCTGGGATTCCATGCGCGAGAACCCGCTGATCCTGAAGAAATACATGCTGAACCGCCTGTTCAGCTTCTTCAATCCCGACGAATACTCCGCGAGCGGTCTGACGAACCAGCAGGACAGGGCCGTCATGGCGATCTCCTCCGGACGCCTGAACGGAAAAGGGCTGTTCAATACCAATATCGACTCCGTCAAGGCAGGCAATTTCCTGTCGGAGGAAAACAGCGACTTCATCTTTGCCGTCGTGGGAGAAGAGCTCGGCTTCTGGGGGACGCTGGCCGTCATCGGCCTCTTTGCGGTCCTGGTCTTTCTCTGCTTCCGGATCGCGGCGCGGGCCGCCGATAAAGCGGGCCGCCTTCTGGCTGTCGGGACCGGCACCTTTATCGGCCTGCAGGTGTTCATCAATATCGGCGTTACCAGCGGCCTGCTGCCGAACACCGGCGTCGTGCTGCCGTTCTTCAGCCACGGCATCAGCTCGCTTCTCTGCATGTTCGTCTGTCTCGGACTCGTGATGAACGTGGCGCTTCAGCGGCGCGAAGCGGATACGGCCGCGCACTGACAAGCCCGTCATCTTGCGGAAAAAGCGGAAGAGAGTCTTGTCTTTTTGAAACGCTTCCACTATAATGTTAACTGTATCAAACCATCGTAAGGAGGATCCGTCCTATGATTCAGATTATTGCCGGCAATAAAGGCCGGGGAAAGACGAAACACCTTCTCGCCATGGCCAATACCGCTATGGAAGAAGCCCACGGAACCGTCGTTTATCTTGACAAGAACAGCAAGCACATGTTTGAGCTGAACAGGAAGATCCGGCTCATCAACGTTTCCGAATATCCGATCAATTCGATGGAAGCCTTCCTGGGATTCCTCTGTGGGATCCTGTCTCAGGACCATGATCTGGAAGTGATGTTCCTGGACAGCTTTATCACGCTGATCGATCTGCAGGCGCCGGAAGATCTGGCGGAAGCCGTCAAGGATATCGATATCATCAGTGAAAAATTCGGCGTCAAAATGGTGCTGAGCATTTCCATGGACAGCGAAAAGCTTCCGGAATCCATCCGCCCCATGATCAGCCTTGCCTTATAATAACCGGGAGAAACCGTGGCTGCCGCTGGTACGAGAGACAGAAGAACAGGCGGAAACACCGCACGGAAGGAAGGAGGAAAGGTCCTTCCTTTTCGTCATGAATCCACGCTGAACATCGGCTTTATCGCCTTTGTGTTTATCTTCCTGTATCTGGTCTTTTCCCTTGTACGCGCCGCCACGCGGGAAAGCTATTCCAGCTTCACGGTCGGGCGCGAGGAAAGCCTGAACAGCAGCCGCAGCTATCACGCCGTCATTCTCCGGCAGGAGAACAAGGTCCTGTCCCACTGGGCCGGCTACGTGGACTTCTTTACGACGGAAGCCTCGCACGTCAGCGTGGGAAGCGTAGTGAGCTCCGTCGACGAACTCGGAACTTACAGCGACATGATCCGCAGCGCTTCCGATCTGGAAAGCTTAAGCACGGAAGAGATGCTGAACCTGAAGGCCAAGCTCCGGAGCATTTCCGCTTCCTATTCCGGCGACCGTTTTTCTTCGCTCTATGAGGGAAAGGATGACGTCAGCACCTTTTTCCTGTCCCACGTCGGAAGCGCCTCCCTCGAGGTGCTGGAGCAGAATCTCTCGCTGAATGAGTTCTTCCACGTTCACAAATCCGATACGAGCGGACTGGTGCTGTTCTATCAGGACGGATATGAAACGAAACAGCCGAAAGATCTGACGGCGGAGGACTTCACCGGTAAAAAGTACAAGCGGACAAAGACGGAGGATCTTGTGACCGTCGGCGACTTCCTTTACAAGCTGGTCGATTCGGAGGACTGGTACCTGGTCCTTCCGCTGACGGCAGAAGAAGCCGCCGCCTACGGAGAGAAGACCTACGTCAGTTTTACCTTCCTGAAGAACGGCCTGGCGGCGGAGGCCCCCTGCAGCGTCGTCAACGGCGCTGACGGCAGCTACCTCCTGCAGCTGGATATGACCCGCTATCTGGTACAGTTCGCGGGGGAGCGCTTTACGGAGATCCGCATCGAGACCAGCGGAGAGAGCGGATACAAGGTTCCGCTCAGCTGCCGCGTAACGGAGACCGTCTACATGATCCCGCGGGAATATGAAGTGAGCGGAACGGAAAACGGCGGAGCGGGCTTCCTTCAGGAGGTCTACAACGGCACCGTCAGGACCGCCCGCGTCATACAGCCGACGGTTTATTACCGGGACGACGAATACTGCTACATCAGCATGGAAGCGCTTCCGGCCGAAACGGTCCTGATCAAGCAGGATTCTCAGGAACGCTATACGGTCCGTCTGACGACGTCCATCACCGGCGTGTATCAGATCAATGCCGGATTCACCGTATTCTGCCCCATAGAGGTCCTGGATGAAAACGGAGAGTATCTGCTGATCAAACGCGGAACGGCGAACGGGATCACCACTTACGATACGCTGCTGCTGAATGCGGCAGGCTATACGGCAGGACAGATCCTGCGATAGAACGATTATTCTATAGAATCCTTCCGGAATGCTTGACAAGCGGTTCCGAACCAATATAATAAGATCAGATATGATCGTCGAAGGGGAGAAGTATCATGGCGAATATTTTTGACAAATTTTTAAACTCCATGCGTTTATACGACGATGAAGAGCTGGACGAAGAGGTTGATCAGACGGAAGATGAACCCGAAGAGGAGATCCCGCCCCGTCCGGTCCGCAGACCGCAGCCCGTTTACGAGGAAGCAGAACCGGCGCCCCGTCCTGCCAGAAATCCCGTCAACCGGCGGAACAATCTGACTTCCATGCGGCAGACCAGCAGCCGCAGCGGTGCGAACACGATGATGGAAGTCAGCATGGTCCGTCCCACGACCTTTGAAGACGCCCGGGACATCTGCGAAATGCTTCTCAGCGGCAGAGCCGTCGTGATCAATATGGAAGGAGTGCAGGTCGAGCTTGCCCAGCGGATCATCGATTTCGCTTCCGGCGCCTGCTATGCGATCGACGGAAATCTTCAGAAGATCTCCAGCTACATCTTCATCGTGACGCCGAACAATATCGAGCTGTCCGGAGATTTTCAGAACATGATCAACTCCGTCACGAACAATAACCTGCGTTTTGATGACTAAAAATATCGATCTGCCGAAGCATTCGGTATTGTATTTTGTGCTCGCACCGATCTGGGTCGCCGCTCTGGTCCTGCTGGATCAGAAGATCAAACAGTATGCGGTGCAGCAGCTGAAGGGCACCGCCGGGAGTTCACTGATTCCCGGCGTGCTTGGCTTACAGTACGTTGAGAACCACGGCATGGCTTTCGGAATGCTTCAGAACGCCGGCCTTTTCTTTATTACCGTTACGGTCCTGGTTCTGATCGTGTTCTGCCTGCTTTATCTGGCGATTCCCGAAAAGAAACGCTTTTTCCCGATCTCGGCCGGCCTTGTATTTATGACGGCCGGCGCCATCGGCAACTTTATCGACCGGCTCCGACTCGGCTACGTCGTCGACTATCTGAAGCTGGAATTCATTTCCTTCCCCGTCTTCAATCTGGCGGACTGTTTTCTGACCTGGACGGCGGTCCTTCTGGCCTTACTCTTTATCTTTTACTATAAAAACGAAGATCTGGAACAGATCCGCATATGGAAGAAATCTGTCTGACAACCGAACTGTCCGACGCCGGAAAGCGCCTTGATGCATACCTCTCCGAATATCTGGAGGGGTATTCGCGCACCTATGCCCAGAAGCTGATCGATCAGGGCCTGGTCCTTGTCGACGGAAAGCAGGTCAAGCGCAGCTTCCGCCTGGACGGAGAGGAGGAACTGCTTCTTCAGATCCCGGAAAACGAAGCGCCGCCGATCGAAGCGGAGGATCTTCCGCTGGACATCGTCTATGAGGACGACTGTCTGATGGTCGTCAACAAGCCGAAAGGCATGGTGGTGCATCCCGCACCGGGACACAGGAGCGGAACGCTCGTCAATGCTCTGATGTACCACGCCGGCGACCGTCTTTCCGGCATCAACGGCGTACTGCGGCCCGGCATCGTGCACCGGATCGACAGGGATACGACGGGGCTTCTTTTAGTCTGCAAAAACGACAGGGCCCATGAAAGCATTGCGGCCCAGCTGAAGGAGCACAGCATAACGCGGCGCTATACCGCGCTGGCGGAAGGCCGTTTCAGGGAAACGGAGGGAACGGTCGACGCGCCGATCGGACGGGACAGAAAAAACAGGCTCCGTATGGCGGTGGATCCGGCCGGCGGAAAAGAAGCGGTGACGCATTACCGGGTGATCAGACAGTTTCAGAAATATGCCCTGCTGCACTGCCGGCTGGAGACCGGACGGACGCATCAGATCCGGGTGCATATGGCAAGCATCGGGCATCCGCTGGCCGGAGATCTGCTCTACGGCGGGCACAGCCTGGGACAGGAGAGCGGACAGTATCTGCATGCCGGCCTGCTGGGCTTTGTGCATCCCGAAAGCGGAAAGTATATGGAATTCGAAGCGCCCCTGCCGGATTATTTTGCGGAAAGACTCGAAAAACTGAGAAAAGAAATGTGCCCGGAGGAAGCAAAAAACGTTTGACAAAGCTTCCGGAAGGTGATAAGAAGGATTCAGAAACACAGAACAATACGGAATATGCCGGATGATCGGTTCGAGAGAGACCGAAAGGAGCCGAAGGGGCAAAAACTCTCAGGCAAAAGTATCGGATCGTGACGGAACTCCGAAAAGTGCGCAGGCACGCCGAAGGTGCAACCCGTTCCCGGAACGGGGAATCTCTCAGGCCGATAACGGAGGCGCTTTCCCCTTAAAAGAGGGGATGGCGCCTTCTGTACGTGAAAACAGGGAAGAGGTGAATCATGAGCGAACTGAAAAGAACGCAGCTGTATGACGAACACTTGAAAGCCGGCGCCACCATGGTGGATTTCGGCGGCTGGGATATGCCCGTCCAGTATCCGAGCGGCATCGTGGCGGAGCATCTGTATACCCGCCATGCCTGCGGCATATTCGACGTTTCTCACATGGGACGCATACTCGTGGAAGGACCGGACCGCTTCCGTTTCCTTCAGCACGTGGTGACCAGCAACGTGGAAGCGCTGGACTTAAACCGCAGCCAGTACACCATCATTCAGGCGCCGGACGGAAGCGCCGTGGACGATGCCTATCTGTACTGCTTTGAGGAGGAGAACATCTGGCTGGTCGTGAATGCGGCCAATATCGACAAGGATCTGGCGTATCTGACGCCGCTGCTTGACGGATATGACTGCACGCTGACCAATATTTCCGATATCTGGGCCTGTATCGCCGTGCAGGGGCCAAAATCGAAGGAGATCCTGACCGTTCTGTCCGGCGGAGAAGCGGTGACGGTAGAACCGATCAAGAACCGTCTGAACACGCTGGCTTTCGAAGGACGCCCCGTCAAGGTCGCGAAGACCGGCTATACCGGCGAGCCTCTCGGCTATGAAGTCTTTGTAAAGAGCGAGGACGCCGCCTGGCTGTGGAACCGCCTGATCGAGCTCGGCGCGAAGCCGGCCGGCCTCGGCGCCCGCGATACGCTGCGTCTGGAAGCCGGACTGCCGCTCTACGGTCATGAGATGGGGCTGGGCGCCGACGGAAAGCCCATGCCGATCTACTCGGCCGGCGTGGCACGCTTCGCGGTCAGCTTTGCTCCGCAGAAGGGCGATTTCGTGGCGAAGGACGTGCTGATGAAGCAGCGCCAGGCCTTCCTGCGCATCATGAACCGTGACTTCTCCGACTGTGAAGCCCTGCCGTACCGCGTGATGCCTATCGCGCTTCTGGACCGCGGCGTCATCCGTGCCGGCATGGACGTCTATAAAGGGGAGCGTCACGTCGGCTGGGTCACCAGCGGTACCATGGTCCCGTATTACGTCGCTGAAGGCGAAGGGCTGGAGAGCGTGATCACCGACGCGGTCGCGAAGCGTTCCATCGGCCTGTGCTACATCGCGTCCGACACGCTGGCGGACGATAAAGTCGAAGTGGACGTTCGCGGCAGACGCTTAAAGGCCGTGATCCCGGAGCAGCATCTGTCCGTGGAAGCGCCGCCTTTTGCCCGCCCGCTGATCTACGGCACCACCTTAAAAGAACTGGAAGCGCCCCAGGGCGACGGTCTTGCCAAAGCCCTGACCCTGATTGGGAAAGCGGAGCGCAACCATATCTGGCGCCAGCACGAGTGCCTGAACCTGATCCCTTCGGAAAACACGCCCAGCCGCGCCGTACAGCTTTTGTCCGGTTCGGATCCGGCCTT
>JAEEUR010000099.1 GCA_016290595.1 Lachnospiraceae bacterium
CTTGTTGTCGAAGTCATCGCCGCCCAGCTGCGTATCGCCGTTGGTCGCCAGCACTTCGATGATGCCGTCGCCGATCTCGATGATGGAGACGTCGAAGGTGCCGCCGCCCAGGTCGTAGACCATGATCTTCTGCTCTTTTTCATTGTCCAGGCCGTAGGCCAGCGCGGCCGCGGTCGGCTCGTTGATGATACGCTTGACGTCCAGGCCCGCGATGCGTCCGGCGTCCTTGGTCGCCTGGCGCTGCGCGTCGTTGAAGTAGGCGGGGACGGTGATGACGGCTTCGCTGACGCTCTCGCCCAGGTAGCTTTCCGCATCGGCTTTCAGCTTCTGCAGGATCATCGCGGAGATCTCCTGCGGGGTGTAGCTCTTGCCGTCGATGCGTACTCTGTAGTCGCTGCCCATCTTTCTCTTGATGGACGAAATGGTCTTGTCCGCGTTGGTGACGGCCTGGCGCTTGGCGGATTCGCCGACTAAGCGCTCGCCGGTCTTGGTGAAGGCCACCACGCTCGGGGTGGTGCGGACGCCCTCCGTGTTCGCGATGACGACGGGCTTGCCGCCTTCCATTACGGCCACGCAGGAATTGGTCGTACCTAAATCGATACCGATAATCTTACTCATTGTTTTCTATCCTCCTCAATTCGCTTGATATGTTTTATTTTCAGCAGGCTTAAAGCCTGAAACTGTCAGTTTGCCACTTTTACCATGCTGTAGCGGATCACGGCGCCGCGGTAGGTGTAACCCTTCTGGAATTCCTCCACCACCGTGCTCTCCGGCTGATCCTCGTCCTCCACGTGCATCACCGCGTTGTGCAGATCCGGGTTGAAGGGCTTGCCCACGGCTTCGATCGCCTCGACGCCCAGGTCGTCCAGCATTTTCTTTAACTGCTTGTAGACCAGGTCCATACCGGCTGCGAAGGGCTCCGCCTTTTTTCCCTCGTCCAGGCCGCCCAGGCCCCGCTCAAAGCTGTCCACCACCGGCAGCAGCTTTTCCACGACGTTCCTGGCGCCCATATCGAAGGAAGCTGCTTTTTCCTTCTCGGTCCGCTTGCGGAAGTTGTCGAACTCCGCCATCTGCCGCTGGATCCTGTCCGAAGCCTCCGCGAGCTTGGACTCGGCTTCCTTTAAGGACTTTTCGGCCTTTTCCAGCGCCTTTTCCGCCTTGTCGTTCTTCCCGAAAAGCTTTTTCTTTTCCTTCTCGGGCTTGCCCGACGGCTTCTCTTCCTTTTTTGCTTCCTCTGCTTCCGCGCTTTCTTCCGCTTCCGCCGCTTCGGCTTCTTCCGGGACTTCCGTTTCCGCCGCTTCCGCTTCCGCGGCCTCTTCCGCTTCCGCTTTTACTTTATCCTTCTCTTCCAAAGTTCTATTCCTCCGGTTTCGCAAATACCTGATCCAGCTGGTTCATGGTATCTTTTAATGTGTCCACCACCTTCTGGTAGTTCATCCGTTTCGGCCCGATGATGCCGATCTTGCCCTGCACGCCTTCGCCCAGCGAGTAGGTCGCGGTCACGACGCTGCAGTCCTTCATGGAATCCACCGGGACCTCGTCTCCGATAAAGACCTGGATGTCCTGCTGGCTCCCGCCCTTGGAAAGCTGGCCGATGGCCGAGCCGAGTTCCTTCTTTTCCTCCAGCGTGCTGATCAGCTCGCTGGCGCGGTCGCCGCCCGTCAGTTCCGGATAACGGAAGATGTTCGGCGCGCCGCTGGTGTAGATCGGGTAGGTCTCCTCCTGCGCGAAAGTCTCCGCCACCGCGTCCAGAATCTGCAGCACGACCTGCGAGTGAGCGCCGGCTTCCTCCTTCATGGAGCTGATCAGCCCCAGGTTGATCTCCTCCATGCTCAGGCCGTTCAGGCGGTTGTTCAGCAGGAAGTTCAGGTTCAGGAGCTCCTGCGGGTCCAGCGTCTCGCCGACGTCCAGGATATGGTTCTTGACCATATTCCCTTCGAGGACCACCACCGCCAGGATCTTGCCGTCCGTCATGCTGGAAAGCTGCAGGAATTTTAGCTTGTTCTTGCGGTAGTGCGGACCGGTCACCATGGTGGTGTAGTTGGTGTTCGAGGCCAGGATCTGGGCCATCTTCACCAGCAGTTCCTCCACCCGGTCGATCCGCTTGCTCAGGAGATCCGCCATTGGCAGGGCGGGAATATCTTTCTTCGCTTCCTTCTGCTCCTCCAGCATTTTGTCCACGTAGAGGCGGTAGCCCTTATCCGTGGGAATGCGGCCGGCCGACGTATGCGGCTGAACGATCAGCCCCATCTCTTCCAGGTCCGCCATCTCGTTGCGGATGGTCGCCGGCGAGAACTTGAAGTGCTCCAGCTTGGAGATGGTCCGAGAGCCGACCGGTTCGCCTGTCTCCTGGTAGTTCTCGATGATGGCATACAGGATCGCTTTTTTTCTCGAGTCAAGTTCCATAAGCTCTTCCTCTTCCGTTAGCACTCAATTGCTGCGAGTGCTAACATCTATGCATAAGATACCACCCCGCCGCCCTTCTGTCAACCGTTTTTTCGTGTTTTTGAGACATTTTTTTGTGAGGAATGTGTGAAAACGGAGGACGATCTGTCCTCCGCTCCCCGTAATCCTTATTCGATAACAGTATTATTTCTATGTCATTCTTTTTTGTCTATCACAATGTTTTCGATGATCTTCATCGCCTCTTCCTTGGTGATATTTCCCGCCAGATAAAAGAGCACGTCCCGTTTTTCGTCAATGAGGGTACAGTAAATAATTTCATCCGGGATCTTGACGGATTCTCCCTGTTCATTTGTCTCAACGCCGTAGCTTCGTGTCTTGTTATAATAGACATGCCAGTCTCCGCTGACCCAGCTGTCACTTTCCAGATCCTCTCCCCATTCTCCGCTTTCTTCGTAAAGCCGGGAGGATACCGTGATTTCTCCCCTTTCCGAAAACTTCTCATACGCCCAGGCAAAACGCTGACGTCTTTCTTCTTTCCCTATGGCCCATACTTTTCCCGGCCCCGGCGTCACTCTTTCCGCGCGTTCCGGATCTTTGCCGTACAACTGCTCCCACTCGTCCATGGAAATTGCTTCTATATGATCGTTGTCATATTCTTCCTGATAGTAGTATTCCTCATCAAGCTGGTAGAACAAATGCTGAAAGCGTTCCGGTTTCCAGCCCAGATGATATGACGGAAAGACAGCGTCTTTATTGCTTGATACAATTCTGATCTTTTCCTGTACCCAGCTCTCTGCCCTGGCGTAAGCCGCAGGATCCAGAAAAAGCCAGCCGGCCAGCACCGTCAGGATCAAGGCTGCCGCAGTCGCCACCCACCGTCCGATATGCCTGGATTTCACGGGTCTGCTACTTTCTTTATTTGAAAGTGAATCAACGTCTTCCTGCATCCATTCCCGGATCTCCCGATCCCGTCTTTTCAGGCAGGCTTCCTTTAATTCCTTATTTGTCAATCTGCTCATGATCAGTCCTCCCCTTCTTCCATCCTCTTTTTCAGATGGATCTTCGCCCGCGACAGTGCCCGTTTTATCGTTTCCTTTTTCTGACCGAGCATCTGTGCAATTTCATTTGTCTTCAACCCGTCCGCATAACGCAAAAGCAGCAGATCCCGCTCCTTTTCCGGCAGCGCGTTCAAAGCCGAATCTAGTCTGCCGGGGCCGGGATCCTGCAGCTGAAAACCACTTTCCGGCTGCACGTCTTCGACCGGGTCTTCCGCGATCCGTTTTCTTTGCCGGAGCATTTCCAACGCATAATGTTTTGTGATGACGGAAAGATAGTGTGCCGTTTCCTGGCTGCGGATGTCCCGCAGCCCGTTGCTTTTTTCATGCAGATAGCAAAACGTCTGCTGTACGGCATCTTCCGCATCCTCGGGATTATTCAGGATTTTTGCCGCATAATGCAACAGCTTCTCCCGGTACAGAAGATACAGCTGTTCCAGCCTTTCATTTTTCTTGTCTGCCTCTGCACGGGCCATCTGAAGGATCTCCTCCCGAAACATCATTTGAAAGCTTTCATCTAAACAGCGAAGAAAGAGGAAAAAAGGGGACATGCGTCAAAAAAATAATATCACGGCGAAAAAAGCCTTTCAAGAAGCGCTGAGATCCGATATAATAGAAACGAAAAACCAATGCTACGGGAACGTGTACAGCAAAGCAGTATCGAATATCATTTTCCAACAGGAGGATTCTATGAAGATCGTGGTTCTGGATGCCGTGACGCTCGGCAACGATATTTCCTGGGAGGCCATGAAAGCCTTCGGCGACCTGACCTTATATCCGGTCTCACAGCCTGAGGAGATCCGTGCGCGGATCGCGGACGCGGACGTGGTCGTCACCAACAAATGCCGGCTGAACGAAAAGACCCTGGCCGGCTGCGGGAAGCTTCAGCTGATTCTGGAGGCCGCGACCGGCTTCGACAATATCGATATCAATTACTGCCGCGAAAAAGGCATCGCCGTCGCGAACGTCAAGGGCTATTCCACCCTGTCCGTGGTGCAGCTCACGCTCTCGGCCGCTCTCGCCCTCTGCTCGCATCTGGGCGAGTACCGGGCTTACTGCGCGGACGGACGCTACTCGGCTTCCGGCCTCTTCACACAGGTCGAACCGGTCTGGCACGAGCTGGCCGGAAAGACCTGGGGCATTATCGGTGCGGGGACCATCGGCAACAAGGTGGCCGCCGTGGCAAGCGCGCTCGGCTGCGAGATCCTGACCTGGCAGCGCCGGCCTTCGGAGCTGTATCCGACCGTTCCGCTGGAAGAGCTGCTCTCCCGCTCCGACGTCATCAGCCTTCACGTTCCGCTGAACGATGGCACCCGCGGCCTGATCAATGCGGAGCGCCTTGCGCTGATGAAGCCCGGCGCGATTCTGGTCAACGCGGCCCGCGGCCCGGTCGTGGACGAAGAAGCGGTAGCTGCCGCCATTCTGGAGGGCCGGCTGGGCGGCTTCGGCAGCGACGTCTTCTCACAGGAGCCCTATCCGGCGGATCATCCCTTCTGTGCGGTCCAGGCGCTCCCGAACGTGATCTTTACGCCGCACACCGCCTGGGGTTCGTATGAGGCCCGCGTGCGGCTGATGGCGGAACTGAACAAAAACCTGGAGGCTTTCCTTAAGGGAGAGGCCAGAAACCGGGTGGTATAAAAGAAAGCGCCCCAACAGGCGCTGCGCGCCGCCTTCCCCTTTAAGGGAAGGCTTTTTAAGGAGAAGCATGAAACCGACCGTGATCCTTTGTATCGTGATGATAAGCCTCTGCCTCCTGCTGGCAGCCTGCCGGAAAAAACCGGACGCCTCTCAGACGGAGTCCGCGCCGGATGCCGCTTCCTCTGCCGGGAAATACCCCGTAAATGAAAAAGGCGAGGCCGTGATCAACGACGTCGCCCCCGCGGTATCCGCGGATGACAACGCCTGCGTCTTCTATGAGATCTTCGTCGGCGCCTTTTCCGACTCGGACGGCGACGGCATCGGTGACCTAAGAGGCATCATCAGCCGCATGGACTACCTGAACGACGGGAAGCCGGATTCCGGCCTGAGCCTGGGCGTGGAAGGGCTCTGGCTCACGCCCGTCTTTCAGTCGCCCAGCTACCATAAATATGACGTCACGGACTACTACCGCATCGACGGGGAGTTCGGCAGCCTGGAGGACTTGAAAGAGCTGATTGCCCTCTGCCACGAACGCGGCGTTAAGATCATCCTGGATCTGCCGCTTAACCATACCGCCACGGACAACGAATGGTTCCTGGCCTTCAGGGCCGCACGCGCAAAAGAGGATCCGTCGGATCCGTATTACGATTTCTACACCTGTTATCCGGCCGGAGGAAAGCTGCCGGACGAACGCCGCTTCACCGCTCTGGCGGGTACGGATGTCGTATACGAATGCAATTTCTCCGAGGGGATGCCGGAGCTCAACTTCGACAGCGAGGCCGTGCGGCTGGCGCTGCTGGACGTGGCAAAGTACTATCTTGCCCTTGGCGTGGACGGCTTCCGCTTCGACGCCGCCAAATATCCCTATCTGGGCGAGAACGCCGCCAACATCTCTTTCTGGACCTGGTACATGGCTGAGCTGAGAGCCGTAAAGCCGGACGTTTACGCCGTCGCCGAGGTCTGGGACACGGACAACGTCACCGACGCCTACTATGCGGCCGTGGACTGCTTCAATTTTACCGGCGCGCAGGCAGAGGGCCTGATCACGTCCGCCGTGAAAACGGGAGATATCTCGTCCTATATGACCTATCTGGAAGAATACCTGAATACCGTTCAGGCAAAGCGCCGGGGCGCTCTCCTGCACGCCTTCATCGCCAACCACGACACGGACCGTGCGGCAGGATATCTCTCTCTGACGAACGGCCAGATGCAGATGGCCGCGAACCTCTACCTGCTGGGACCCGGCTCTCCTTTCATCTACTACGGGGAAGAGATCGGAATGAAGGGTTCCCGCGGCAGCGCGCACACCGACGCGAACCGCCGTCTGGCCATGCTCTGGGGCGATAACGATACGGTAAAAGATCCCGTCGGCTCGGACTATGACGCCTCCGCCCAGGTGAACGGCACGCTGGCTTCGCAGCTGGGGACCGATTCGAGCCTTTACATGCATTACAAGCGCCTGCTGATGATCCGCCGGGCCTTCCCGGCCATCGCGCGGGGCAGCTTTGTGCCGCTTTCCCTGTCTTACGGCTGCGGCGGCTTTATCGCCGGATACGAAGGGGAAAGCGTCTGCGTCCTGCACAACGTCCTGAATACGGAGCTTAAGCTGAAGCTGTCGGATCTTTCCGCGGAATTCCGTTTCTCACAGATCGGCGCCGTTATCGGGGCCGACAGTACGGCCTATGCGAGGATCGAAGGGGAGGAACTGATCCTTTCTCCGCAGACGAGTGCGGTTTTACAGCCCGGAAAATAAGAAAAAAGGCGCTTTTACTTAAGAAAATGAGCAAAAGCACTTGCAATGAACATAAGGGCGTGCTATATTTGAGACAAATCTCAGCACCAGAAAAGGAGCGTGTACTATGGGAAAATTCGTGATGGGACCTACCAAGAACGGTGGTTTTCGTTTCAATCTGAAGGCCGGCAACGGCGAAATCATCGCTACCAGCGAAACCTACAACACCGAAACCGCCTGCAGGAACGGCATTGAAAGCGTCCGTAAGAACGCCGTGGAAGCCAAGCTGGAAGACCAGACCATCGAAAACTTCGAGAAGCAGACGCACCCGAAGTTCGAGGTCTACAAGGACAAATCCGGCGAGTTCCGCTTCCGCTTAAAAGCCCGAAACGGCGAGATCGTTGC
>JAEEUR010000024.1 GCA_016290595.1 Lachnospiraceae bacterium
GGCGGTCTCCGTGGTGAGCATCGCCTACGGGGCGGATCTTCTGAAATCCGAAAAGGTCATCACCGACATGCTGCAGACCCTGCCGCAGCGCTACCCGCAGTACTATCCGGTGCCGCCGCGCTACGTGGGCGTGGAGACCCTGAACGAGTCCTCCGTGGACTTAAAGGTCATCGCGGACGTGCAGGAAAGCAACATCTACATGGCGCGCCGCGTCTTAAACCGCGAGCTGAAGCTGGCGCTGGATGCGGGCGGCATCGAGATTCCCTTCCCGCAGGTCGTCGTCTGGCAGGGGAAGGAAACGCCGAAGGAGCCCGCTCCGGCCACGCCCGAGACCAGGCCCGAATAAGGTTCTTTCACGAAAAAAGCCCGGCAATTGCCGGGCTTTTTTACGTTGTTCCTTCCGTTTACCGGATCTTCCGCACCGTCACGATGGCTTCCCTCGTGTCCGGGTCGTAGAAGTTCACCTCCACCTCATAATCGAAGGTCGATCCGTTGTTCATCAGCGGCGCATTGGCAAAAGCCTTCTTGTTTTTCTCCATGGAAAACACGCGGCCCGGCGCAAACAGATCCCGTACGTCAAAAAAGTCGTAAGCCATCCATCCGTACCGCCTGGAATAAAGCCGGAAGCGGCTGCTGCCGTCTGAAGGAATAACATCGATCAGATGATAAAAGCGTGATTCCTCCGGAAAATAAGGGGACGGTCTGTTGCTGTTGTTGAATCGGTATCCGACCCAGCCTCCTTCTCCCATTCTTCTCCTCTGTCCGGCCTGCAGCAGTTCCTCAGCCGTCTGCAGCGGAAGATAAGTTCTTCCGGCTGACACGAACATGCGGCTGTCAACATGATAGATCCGAACGCCTCCTTCCCATCTTACGTCAGACTCCGGAACGATTCTCGGATCCGTCAGGCTCGGCCATTCAAAACGGGCTGCCGCGTACGGAGCCAGCACGTCGATCAGGATATATTCATCGAAGGGCGTCCCGTTCCAGCCGGCAGAAGTCGGGATCAGGATCGCATCCGGGACCTCGGAGGAACAGCCGAGCCTGACCGTCACGGAATCCCGGCTGCCGTCGATCACATAGGGAGACAGCCAGCCGCAGGCATAACGGGAATAGACGTTCCAATCCCCATTATCCCCGGACTGCATGTCATAACCGCCCAGGGTATCGAACGCCGGCTCGTCTTCATACGAGGATCTGTTATAATAATCCACCAGCCCGAAAACGTGACCAATCTCATGCAGAAGAGTGCGCAGGCCGTAGCCGGAACCCGGCCTTATCTCTTCCAGCATATCCTCATAAAGACTCTTTGTCATCTCGTGAATGACCGGTTTCTCCGGATCCGGAGCAAAGCGCTCCGTCCGCTGCGAAGTTCCGTAGATGTTGTAGCGTTTCCCATCACCGACTGTCTTAGACGTGTCTTCCCCCAAAACGAAGCAGATCATATCCACGTAGCCGTCACCGTTTTTGTCCCAATCCTTCGGATCTCCCTGGTAGCTTTCCTGGAATTCCCGAAAGGCCTGATAAAGCAGTTCATGGGAACCTTCCTCAGGCATCGTGTACTCAAAGGCTTCCTTGCAGCTCATGCCCGTATCATAGTAGTAGAAATAGTACTCAAAAGAAACCTTTCCGTAAGAATTCAGCCGGTAATAGGTGCTGACCGATTCCAGCGCGCGGCTTTCATCATACTCGGCAGCAAAAAAGCTTTCAAACTGCTCCCGGTCTGGCACATAACCGTCGGTAAAGCCGACAAAGATCACAACAGCCGCGTTCGTGCCATTCATCACCGCATCGGAGCAGGAAATATCGTACATGGTCGGACCGGGTTCCGCACGGAGCAGTGTGTCGGTGTAAACGGCTGTCAGCGTCATTGACTGCTGCACCGTATCTGTTTCAAAGTTCCCTTTTCCCATGATCCCGTCTCCGTACCAGCCCTCAAAAGTCCGGCCGGGAGCCGGTTTTGCGAACGGTTCCTCCAGTTTGCTGCCGCTCTTTACGACGATCGGTTCCGGAGCCGTACCGTAAGCGGACTGAAAACGGACCCGGAAGTAACCGCGTGTATAGAGGTTTCCCAGCAGGACCCATTTCTCGTTTTCCCGCCAGTAGACGTTCAGCGCCTTCAGGTCCGTATAACTGTCCCCGGGTTGTCCCAGAGAAAGATCCGGCTTTCCCTCGCCCTGCAGATCCGTCCTGCCGTCCGTTTCCTTTAACCAGACGGCAAAGCCGGGCGCCTTTGCCTCAACGGCCGTGGTCTCCGGGACGGCCGTGGTTTCCGGGACGGCCGTGGTTTCCGGGACGGCCGTGGTTTCCGGGACGGCCGTGGTTTCCGGCGGTTCGGCGTTTGTTTCCACAGGGGCGGTGCTTGTTTCCGGCGGCGCCGCACTGGTCTGGACGGGTGCCTCCGTGGTCGCTTCCGCGGAAGGGACCGCCGTCTCGGCAGCTGTCTGAGGAGCCGTCTGCGGCGCCGTCGGCTGGGCAGCCGGTCCGCAGGCGGAAAGCAGCATCACGGCTGCCAGCAGAACGGAAAGGCAGCTCTGCAGCGTTTTTCTTTGCATCTTCGTCAACCTCCTTCACAGTATCGGAACGGGGAGGCTTCGCCCCCTGCTGTCAAAAAAAGACAGCCCAAAAGGACTGTCTTTGCTTTTTATTTCTTCGGCACAAGCCGTTCCGTGCCGCCCATGTAAGGCTGCAGGACCTTCGGGATCAGGACGCTGCCGTCCGGCTGCAGATTGTTCTCCAGGAAGGCGATCAGCATGCGCGGCGGCGCCACCACCGTATTGTTTAAGGTGTGCGGCAGATAGGTCCTTCCGTCGGCGCCCTTGACGCGCATCTTTAAGCGTCTCGCCTGTGCGTCGCCCCGATTCGAGCAGCTGCAGACCTCGAAATACTTCTGCTGGCGCGGGCTCCAGGCCTCGATATCGCAGGACTTGACCTTCAGATCCGCCAGATCGCCGCTGCAGCATTCGAGCTGCCGCACCGGGATGTCCATGCTGCGGAAGAGCTCCACGCTGTAGCGCCACATCTGCTCGTACCACTTCATGGAGTCTTCGGGCCGGCAGACCACGATCATCTCCTGCTTTTCGAACTGGTGGATGCGGTACACGCCGCGCTCCTCGATGCCGTGTGCGCCTTTTTCCTTGCGGAAGCAGGGGCTGTAGCTGGTCAGGGTCTGCGGCAGGCTCTCCTCCGGGATCATCTGGTCGATGAATTTGCCGATCATGGAATGCTCGCTGGTCCCGATCAGGTACAGGTCCTCGCCCTCGATCTTGTACATCATGGCGTCCATATCGGTCTGGCTCATGACGCCTTCCACCACGTTGCCGTGGATCATGAACGGCGGGATGCAGTAGGTAAAGCCTTTGTCGATCATGAAATCGCGGGCGTAGGCGATGACCGCCTCGTGCAGGCGCGCGATATCGCCCAGCAGGTAGTAGAAGCCGTTGCCGGAGACGCGGCCGGCGGCATCCATGTCGATGCCGTCGAAGCTTTCCATGATCTCCGTGTGATACGGGATGGGGAAGTTCGGGACCTTCGGCTCGCCGAAGCGCTCCACCTCCACGTTTTCGGAATCGTCTTTACCGATGGGGACGGACGGATCGATAATGTTCGGGATCTGCAGCATGACCTTGCGCAGCTCTTCCACGACTTCGCGCTCGCGGGCGGAAAGCTCGTCGATGCGCGCGCCGTCGGCGGAGACCTCGGCCTTCACGGCTTCGGCTTCCTCGCGTTTCTTCTGGCCCATCAGCTTCCCGATCTCCTTGGACAGACGGTTGCGCTTCGCGCGCAGATCTTCCACTTCCTGCTTGATGGCGCGGTTCTCCGCATCCAGCGCGATGGCCTGATCCACTAACGGCAGGCGGTGATCCTGGAATTTCTTGCGGATGTTCTCTTTTACGGCTTCCGGATTCTCCCGGACGAATTTGATGTCTAACATGCGATGCCTCTTCGGTAATGTTATGGATAACTTTGACAATCATAAAGCAGAAGCGGGAAAAAGTCAAGATGACTTCTTCCCGCCTTCTTTCGGCCTTTTCATGTCCGCAGAATCAAACTCCGTTTTCAGGTTTTACAAAATACTGTATAACCTTTTCCCGCGTCAACGAGTATTGTAATAACAAGCGTTCTTGCTTCACTTTGTAAATGATTTCCATCCGTAGGTTGATCAACTGCACTTGTCTCGTAATCGCTTCTGTTTTGAATCAAAACACAAAAAAAATGAAAAGCCCCGCGAGTACAGACAACTTGATAAGGTTTTTAATACCAATAGCCGCTTCCGGCATGTCGTTTGTTTTCTGCTTTACGAAAGTCATTTTATTCCTCAATTCCACCCGGCTGACGCAACAGGATCGTCATCCGGGCGGTACTCTGGCTTTTTCCTGACGGTCGGAGGCTGTCAGTCTGAGGGTTCTATGTCGGCAGGATCTCCGAGATAGGGCACGTACTTTCTGTAGCTGCCGTCCGCCATCTCCAGAAACAGGACATCATTCTTCTCGTTCCCGAAAAGCTTCTGTCCGATCTGAAGGTGTGCGGCGGCGCCTTCTTTCGAAGGAACATGCTTATTTTCCACGCTCTCGATTTGCCCGACCAGTACATAAGCCGCGTCCAGCCGCGGCTCCGGGAGTTCATCCGCCGGCTCCCAGAGCTTTCCCCTCAAGTAAAGATACGCTCGCTGGACCTCTCCTTTCGGATAGCCTGTCGGTGTTTTGGCTTTATCATCGGATGCCTCTGTCGTTCCCTGTACTTCTGAGGTTTCTGTCGTTCCTTCCTTCCCGAGAGGTGACGACTCCGTCGTATCCCTGTCCCCGAGAGCACAGGCTGACAGAAACAGGACGCAGCCAAGAATGATCGTCAGAACAGGACAAACGGTTTTTCTATTCATGGCAGGGCTCTCCTTTTAAAGCTGATGTATTCTTAATACTATGATACAATCGTTGTAAGAATGCTACGATTTTTTTCCTAACCACGATTCGTATATCCTCCTTGATACAATAGATCGGCAAGACAGTTTTCCGTCTTTTATCTCTCCTGTCGATTTTCTGCGGGGAATCTTACAGACAGTTGCTTCCATCAAATAAAAAAGACCTAATGATTACTTTTCCTTACGGTTCTGCCGTCAAGAGACGCTTCAGTTCTTTGCCCTCTGTGTAGGAATACCAGCCGACAGCGGGATATTGGATCTTGATATATTCCGAATGTTCCGCATTCAGATAATAAACGATCCGCTTGATTCCTCCGCTGAAGCCCAGATAATCCGGCGCGCCGGCAATCTCATCAAAATAACATGTTAACGTCTCATAAAACCATTCTTCGGAGCAGTCCTCCAGATACAGGGAATCGCAGATCTTCTCCGCTTGCTCAGCGCTGATCCACGGCGTGTTATTTGGCAGAATGTCCAGCAACTGCAGGACGTTTTTCGCATAAGCGGAGCCTGGTCCCAGATTGTAAAAACTTAGACTGACGCTCTCCAGCGCCTCTTTAAGCGAAAGGTTTGCCTCGGCATAATACTTTTCAAAAGCAGCGGCAGGATCTTCCAGATACGCTGCCACCGAAGTGGTATCCGCAGGCAAAATCGAAAGGCTGGGATAAGACTGAGCGGACGCCTTGGCAGTCGTCACCGACGTTTTTTCCGAACCGGTCGGCTTCTTCCCGGACCCCGTAGACGTCTGAGCGGGTTCATTCACGGTCTCTGAAGTATTCGACACGCTTACCTCCGAAGGATCTTCCGCCCGTTTTCTGAGACCATCGCCCATAAGGGAGACCAGAACGACCACAGCGCAGGCCGCGCCGATCCAGATCCCGTGCATCAGACGTTTTCTTTTTGTCTTTATCGGATCCGGGCCATTTTTCCCCTTTTCGATCACGACTTCATCCAGTTCCGTGACCGCCTCCCATATATCCCGGTAATTCATATCGTTTCCCAGCCTTCCTTTTCAAGAAACCGTCCGAGCCGCTTGCGTAAACGGTGCAGCCTGACATGAACGTTCGTCTCCGTCAGATTCAGTTTCTGAGCGATTCTGGCTGTCGGCTCCAGATACCAGTAGCGCAGAACAAACAGACTTTGATCGAGCGGAGCAAGACCATTTACATAGCGGCGAATCGCTTCCTGCAGCGCCTTTTTCTCCACTTCCAAAGCCGGATCGCCTTCATAACGCAGATCTTCCGCGAACTCCTCCAATGTCAGCTCCGCTTCTCCGCCGCCGCGTTTTGCCGCCATTCTGTTCCGAAGACGATCAATGGCGATCCGTCTGGTTATCTTGCCTAAAAAAGCAGATAATGACACAGGCCTGGCGGGCGGAATGCTCCGCCAGGCGTCAAATAGCATATCATTGACACACTCCTCCGCGTCCTCCGGATCTCCTAGAACGCTCTGCGCGATCGTGCGGCAGTAGCTTCCGTATTTTTCCGTGACCGCTTCCAGCGCCTTCTCGTCCCTTGCCCGGAACAATTCAAGAATCGTCTGGTCATCCATGGTATTCTGGTGGCGGCGTCACTTACGGTTGCAGCAAAATCTTCGAGCCGCCGCGTTTTGATTCATCCCGCTGCCTTTCCTGTCGAATTTTAAGAGGAAGCCCTTACAGCGTTTTTCTATTTTATTTTCGTTTCGTCAAAGATGGAATAATCCCGCTCGCGCAGGATGTTCAAGATCTGCGGCTTTAAGCTCTCCGGCGGGAGGCTCGCCAGCAGGTACTTTTTGACGAAAGCGCGGGATTTACCGGCGTATTTGTGCAGACCGTTCTTCGCCTGCAGAGCGGCAAATTCCCGGCGCCAGAGCAGCTCCAGCTGGTTGGTCACGCGGACCTTTTTGTGCGGCGCGGGCGCGGCCAGTTCGTAGAGATCCAGCTTCGATCCGGCCCGCTCCACCGTGATCACGCCCCAGTGCGCCGGCACGTGTTCGCGGATATGCAGACCGTGCGAAGAGCCCACCACCACGTAGTTGAGATCGAAGAAGCGGTCGTAGTCCTTCACCTGGCGGTCCAGGCGCTCATAGGTATCCGCGTCGCTTTTGATCTCCACGCCGATCAGGGCGTCCTTCGTCACCAGCACGATATCCGCGCGGGATTTTCCCATCGTCAGTTCTTCGAAGAAACGGACCGTGCCGTACTTTTCCTCGAAGAAATCGCACAAGGGGCCGCGGATGTCCGCGTCCTTCAGTGCGGCCGGTCTGGTTTCCCCGTCCACCTTACGCCTCTCCGCCGATGATCTCAAGTTCCTTTTCCACGCCGACCAGACGGGCTTTGACTTTCGCCGCCAGCTCGGTGCCCTCCTTGTAGAGCGTCAGGGAATCCTGCAGGCTGATATCCTTCTCTTCCAGCTTTTGGTTGATCGCCTCCAGACGGTCCAGGGCTTCGTCTACGTTAAAGTCTTTCTCTTCCTGTCTGTTTTCTTCTGCCATCTTACTCTTCTCCGATCTTCCTGCTGCGGACGCCCGTGACCTGCGCGTCCAGTTCGCCGTCGTGTACGCGGACAGTCAGGGCGTCGCCCGGCGCCGCCATCGCAGCCGAGGTGAGCGGCTGCCCGCCCAGCGTTATATATCCGAAGCCTTTCACCAGCTTCGCCGTCGGCGAAAGGCCGTTCAGTTTCACCGTTAACAGCTCCCAGCGCATCTGCCGCAGCCGGAAGGCCTCCTGCATATTTCGGAGCAGGCGCTCCGCCTGTTCCTTCAGGCCGTCCTGCCTGGTTTTCAGGATCTCGCCGAAGAAGCGCTCCAGTTTTTCCTGCTCCCGGCTTAGTTTTTCCTGCCGCTCCTTCAAGAGCCGCACCGGGTCGTGCCCGGCCAGGCGGGCGGAAAGCGTTGCCAGGCGCAGGCGGCGCTTTTCCAGCTGATGCCGCATCTTTTCATCCAGGCCGGCCTTCAGCTGCGTCAGGCGCTTCACGTCGCTCATGACGTCCGGCACGGCTTTTTCCGCCGCTTCGGAAGGGGTCGCCGCCCGCAGATCCGCCGCGAAATCGATGAGCGTCCAGTGCCCCTCGTGGCCGACCGCGGAGATGACGGGCGTCCTGGCCGCGTAAACAGCCCGGACCACGGCTTCGTCGTTGAAGGCGTCCAGGTCCTCGTTCGAGCCGCCGCCCCGTCCGACGATCAGCGTGTCCGCGCCGACGGCATCCATATAGCGGATGCCGGCCAGGATGCTCGGCACCGCGTTCTTCCCCTGCACGTTCACGTGGTACAGGAGCAGCTGCACGTACGGATCGCGCCGCAGGGAGACCGCCCGGATATCCCGGATGGCCTGTCCGTCTTTGGAGGTGATGATACCAACCGTCTTCGGATGCTTCGGGACCTCTTTTTTGTGCTCCGGCGCGAAGATGCCCTCTGCCTCCAGTTTGTTTTTCAGCTCCAGGAGCTTTAAGGCAGCTTCGCCCGCTCCGATATTCACGATCTCGCTGACGATCAGCGCGGCTTCGCCGCGCGCCTCGTAGAACTCCAGCCGGCCCGTTAACGCCACCTGCTGGCCGTTCTCCAGCTTGAATTTGAGCGCCATCCGCGCCGTTTCCGCCCAGAGGCGGCAGGGCAGCGAGGCCTTCGCGTCCTTGACCGAAAAATAGTAATGCGGACGAGCCACGCCGTTAAAATTCGTGACCTCGCCTTTGACCAGGATGCGCCTGAACAGCGAAGTCGCAAAGAACGCGTCCGCGATCAGGCCGTTGATCTCGGAAACGGTCTTATAACGCGAAGGATCTCCGGGCAGCAAGGAATTCTCTTCGCCGGCTGTCCGTTCTCCCGCCGCCCGGCCGCCGGAAGACGGTGCCGGTTTCGTCCCGAAGAACAGTTCTTCCTGCAAAAAAAGCGACGCCGGCGGCGCCGCTTTCCGCACCGCCGCTCCGTCCGTCTTTCCGCCTGCGGGAGCCGCCTCCGCCCCGTGATACCAGGGCTTTAAAGCTTCCGTCAGCTCTTCGCAGTACCAGAAGCGGCCCACGGGATTCCAGCGGGCTCCGAGGGCTTTTACGGTGTCTTTTTCACGGTAGGGAACGTCTAAGCGGTACATTTTTCTGTTATTTAACGGCTTCCTTAAACAGTTCTTCCAGCGCGTCGCGGAAATCGCGGTAGCGGGGCGGGAAGGACATGTAGCCGTGGGCGGAGATATTCTGCGAGCGGTCCTTGAAACCGACGAACAGCCCGAAGCTGGTGCCGTCCAGCACGTTCGGATCGCTCATCGAAAAGCCGTTCCAGGCCGCCACGCCGTATTCCTGTATCAGCGCATTCAGTTTTTCCAGGAAAGCTTCGTCGCAGGGAACGACTTTCGCGTCTTCGTATGCGACGGCATCTTCCTTATATACGATCAGCTTCCGGCCGGTCGGATTCTCCTCCCGGTCCAGCTCGTCCTTCACTTCGTATTCCACGCCGGCGTTCATATACGTGCCGGTCGTGGAAAAGTCAAAGGTCTGCAGCTCGGCGGCGGAAAGATCCGGCGCCGGGCGGTGGTTCCAGTAGACAAGCCGCAGCCTGTTTATCAACGTTTGCAGTAAGTTCACGTCCAGCTCCAAATGATAATTTGACGGGGCCTTGCTCCAGAACAGGCGGACCGTCTGCGACTCGCCGTCCATGACGCTGCCGTCATCCTTCGGGTCCCGGACCAGCTTTTCCCCCTCCAGCAGGCTGAGAAGGGCGTCCCACTCGGATTCCGGGATCTCCACGGTCTCCTCCTCGGTGTCGGCCGATGCGGCCTCCCAGCGCACGTAGGTCAGCGTCAGCTCCCCCTTGCCCGAGCGGTTCAGGCGGTAGGACCAGGCATCCTCCGGCAGCGGCGAACCGTAGGAAACCAGAAGGCCCGTGACGGCCTCCGTCTTCGGGTTTTTCCCGACGATATACTCCCGCTTCGTTCCGCCGCCGCCCGTTTCACCGCCGCTGCCGCAGGCGGAAAGCAGGACGACGAGCCCCAGCAGGACCAATCCCAAAAAGGTGACCGCTTTCCGTTTCACGGCGGGACCTCCTTCGAAAAAACAGGGGCGGGCCGTGCGGGATATCTCCTGCACGGCCCGCCCGAAACAATTAGGCGCTCTTAAAAGCGATCAGGCCTGCGCCTGAAGAGCGGTGATCGCCACCACGCCCACGATATCCTCGGCGCTGCAGCCGCGGGACAGGTCGTTGACGGGCTTCGCCAGACCTTGGCAGATAGGGCCGTAGGCTTCGGCGTTCGCGAAGCGCTGCACCAGCTTGTAGCCGATGTTGCCGGCGTCCAGATCCGGGAAGATCAGGACGTTCGCCTTGCCGGCGACCGGGCTGTTCGGAGCCTTGGAGGCGCCGACCTTCGGAACGATGGCCGCATCCAGCTGCAGCTCGCCGTCGATCAGGTACTGCGGATATTCTTCCTTCGCCAGCTTCACGGCCTCGACCACCTTGGTGATGTCGTCGTGCTTGGCGGAGCCCATGGTGGAGTGGGAAAGCAGGGCCACGCGGGGGGTCTTGCCGACCATCTTCTCGAAGGAAGCGGCGGAGGAGCCTGCGATGGTGGACAGCTCGGCCGGGGTCGGATTCTGGACCAGGCCGCAGTCCGCGAAGACCAGGGTGCCGTTCTCGCCGTAAGGGCAGTTCGGAACGATCATCAGGAAGAAGCTGGAAACGGTCTTCACGCCCGGCGCGGTCTTTAAGATCTGCAGGCAGGGACGAAGGGTGTCCGCCGTGGTGTGGCAGGCGCCGGAGACCATGCCGTCCGCATCGCCGACCTTGACCATCATGACGCCGTAGTAGGTGTAATCCTTCTTGATAATGCTCAGGGCCTGATCAAAGGTTATGCCTTTGCTCTTTCTTAATTCCGCGAAGGTCTCGGCATAGCCGGTGGTGCGGGGATCGGTGAAGGGATCCACGACCTCAACGCCGGACAGATCGTAACCGACCGCGTACTTTTCCAGATCTTCCTTCGAAGCGATCAGGGTAAGGTCGGCGAAGCCTTCCTTCTTGATCATCTCGATGGCGTCATAGGTGCGCTTGTCGTTGGATTCCGGCAGCACGATCCGCTTCTTGTCGGCGGCGGCTTTTGCCTTGACTTCGTTGATGAAACTGCTCATTGGACTGTTCCTCCTGACATATTTTTGCAAACTTTGAAACCCGCGCTTCCTGCCAGCCTTCCGGGAAGGCTGCCGGGCCGGGATCATCTTCTTTTATACTGTATCAAATCGCCCGCCAAAAAACAAGTAAAAGCGGGAAGGATTTACGGAAGAAATGCGGGCGCGCGCCCTGCCGTCTAAAACACCGAGGGGAACAGCTTTCCCATCAGAATGCCGAAGAACACGCTGGCGACGTTGGCGACAAACGCGTAGAAGACCAGCTGCGTCTTCGGATGCTCCACCTCGTCCAGCACCTTCGTATAGACGACCGCCTCCACGACAAAGACGACGATCTCGCCCAGCGCCAGCAGCAGCGCCCAGCCGGACCACCAGGAGAGGCGCGAGAAGGGCGGGAAGCGCATCAGGATATAGGTCAGCAGGCCCTGCGTGACCAGATTCGTCAGTGCGATGGTCAGGATATGGTGCTTCTCCCGCAGATTAAAGAGGAACCAGGCCACTGCCAGCTCGACCAGCAGCGAGATCAGGAAGCGGACCAGCAGGCCGGTGACCCAGGCACTGGCCGGGACCGTCCGTATCAGCTCGATGCTCCCGCTGCTGCAGTCCGCCGTAAAGGTCGAATTGAAAACGTAGCGGTTCTCCTTCTCCGAGCACAGGAACGTGCCGGTCGCAGGCAGGTAGAGCAGCAGCTTGAAGTCCTGCGGCGGGTAGAACTCCCAGAGGAAGGTCCGGGAATTCGAGATGTTCTGGATATAGCCCAGGAAATAGTAGCCGTCCTGCTTGGCGTAGCCGTTGAACGCCTTCCAGATCGTCTCGGAGATCGTCAGGTTGCCGAGCTCCGGGTCCCAGATATGCTCGCCGGCCATGTACGGGCCGCTGGCCGGTTCCTTCGAGAGCAGGGTCGCATAGACCCGGCCTTCCGGCAGGTTTTCCACCTTGATGGTGACCGAAGGCTGGGGGAACATATCCGCCCGCGCGGGCAGAACGGAGCTGAAAAGGATCAGCAGGGAAAGCAGCAGGCACAGCCGCAGACGGCGGGTCTTGGATCTCATAAACAACCTCCTGTGGGTTCCGGTCTATCCCAGCCGGAAGGCCAGACTGGCCAGAAAAGCGACCAGACCGACCGCAATAAAACTGAGCCACCATTTTCCGCCGGCAGTAAAGCCGTAGAAATCGTCCCAGCGTTCTCCCTCCGGCGCCTTCAGGACCTTGTACATGTAAAGGGCCCCGTAAACGGCGACCGGCAGCAGGCCGAGCAGAACGATCCCGAAGCCGCCCTTCGGCCGGTCCCAGAGGATCAGGGAAACGATGGCAAAGAGCGGGCAGAGCAGGTGCAGAAACAGATTGGTCCCGCGGAACAGGCTGAAATAGTTCTCCGCAGCCGGCGCCAGATAGAACAGGACCACCAGCAGCGTGACCGCAGCCGCGACCGTGCCGATATGTTTGAAGACGAGCACGCCGTTCGGGACCGGGCCGGCCAGCCGGAACACAAGGACCAGCAGCGCGGCAAACGCGCAGAGAAGGTTCGACTGGATCGTGAAAAAGCGCATGAGATACTTCGCTCCGGCCTTTTTGATATCCAGCCAGACCGATACCGCCGTGCAGACGGCGATCAGCAGATTGAAGATGACGGATCCGATCATAACTCTTCTCCCGTTCTTTTCCTTTCGTTATTCGGCGCGCTCCGCCTCTTCCCGAAGCCTTCTCTGCCGCGCCGCGAAGAAAAGCGGGATAAAGGTCAGGACGATCAGCAGCACCGAGATCAGGAAGAGCACGTGCGTCGGCAGGAAGGCCTCCATCCCGTCGGAATCAACGATCTTGCCGTTGTTCTTGATGATCGGGTTCGCAATGAAGGGCGAAACGACCCAGGGGATCAGCACGTAAAAGATGATGCGGAAGCCTTCGAACTGTCCCTTGGCTTCCTCCGGAAACAGCTGCTTCATCCAGACGGAAAGCACCTGCATGAACATGATGTAACCGCAGCCGAAAAGGAAGAGGCCGATCAGCAGGTTCCAGTTGAGAATGGTGGCGGGATCCACGTTTTCGGGGCGGCCGAACAGGCCAAGGATCCCGACGCCGATGATGCTCAGGATGACCGCGATGACCGCCGCCGGCACGAACTTGTTTTTATTCAGCATTTTTGACGCGGGGATCACGGCGAGCATGCCGAAGATCAGCGCCAGACCTTGGATGAGGCCGATGCTGTCCGCCGAGAAGCCCAGATAGTAGATCATATAGTTGCCGACGTGCGGATAGTACACGTTGAAGGAGACGAAATAGACGGTCAGCACCAGGAAGACCCAGAGCAGCTCTTTGCGCTTCGCGAGTTCCTTAAAGTTGAAGGCGCCGCCCAGCTGCTTCCAGAAGCCGCCCTGGCGGTTCGGCCTTAAGTCCGGCGACTCGTCGACCAGGAACAGTGAGAGCACGCCGCAGACGATGACCAGGCCGCCCATCACCAGGAAGAGCCGCATGTAGTTATCTTCCTTGCCGATCAGCATCCCGCCGACGACCGTCCCGATGATGGTGCCGATGATCGGCTGGGTCGCAAGCGCCGCCCCGATGTGGCTGCGGTTCGAATCGTTCATCTTGTCGCTCAGCCAGGCGTTGAAGCCCGCGTCGTTGCCCATGGAGCCAAAGAAGGACATGAAGGCGTCGGCCAGCACCACTGCCGTAGCTGCCAGAAGCAGAAGTCCCGCCGTGCTGCTCTTACCGGCCGTGATGAACTCCGTCGTGCCGAAAAGGATGGTGAAAACGCCCCAGATGATATAGCCGAAGGCGATGAAAGGCCGGCGCTTTCCCTTCCGATCCGAAAGCGTCCCGAAGAGGAAGGTGGATATCGTGGTCGCGATGGAGGAGATGGCCACCATCCACGAGATGATGGTCGGATCCTTCGCGATCTTCGCGTACACGAAGGTGTTGAACCACTGATTTTCGATGTTCCAGCAAAGCTGCCCGGCGATGCCGAGGCCCCAGACCAGGCCCCAGAAACGGAGGCCCGAAGATGTTTTTTCCTTATTCATAGCCCGTTCTCCCGCAGGTTCTCATACTGCCAACAGTATAGCATATCCGCGGCGGCGATGCAATCGTGCAGGCCGCAGAAACAAATTGCCGGCGCCGTCGGACTGTGTTATACTGTTTCCGGAAACGGAAGGACGAAACCGAATCAATCAGGAGGTGACCTAATGATTTACGTATGCGAGATCTGCGGCTGGGAATATGACGAAGCGAAGGGACTGCCCGAGGAAGGCATCCGGCCCGGGACGAAATGGGAGGATCTGCCCGACAAGTTTTACTGCTATCTCTGCGGAGCGACCAAGGAGCAGTTCAGCGCCGCCGGCACCGCGGCGGACCTGGAGCATCTGTAAGCCCGCAGCAGCCTGCAGCCAAAAACGCATCCCCGGGAAGGGATGCGTTTTCTTTTTGCCGGACTTCTTGTTATCCGCCGGGTCTCGGAGCAGGCCGCTTACGGGACGCTGAACTCCCGCTTTATTTCGATCGGATCGGTAAAGCGTTCATCCCGGCTCAGGGACACGGTCACCCGGTAACGTCCCGGAGCGGAAAGGTCCCAGACACGGCCCAGGTCGGAAAATACGGCCGCCGTTTTGCCCGGACGATCCAGAAGGATCAGATACAGGCCCGTTTTGACGTCTTCCATCCCGGGATTGACGGCGCAGGCTTTCCACTCTCCGTTCTCCTGTTTTTCGACGGTGCATGCGGAAGACGCATGGTAGCGGCGGAAGGAAAGCGCCGTGACCGTCGCGTTCCACTTCGCCGCTTTGCCGCCGTCCGTTTTCTGAACCACCCGCACGGCCGGTCTTGCCAGCAGCAGGAAAAGAACTGCGCAAAGCAGCAGGGCCGAAAGAATAACAAGGATCAGCTTCTGCTTTTTCATGGGGCCTCTCTCCTTTTCTTTGCTCTCACGAAGGTATTTGCGTAAATTATTATATATATATATGCTTATTGTCAAGCGTTTTGGTTCCTGATCCTCCGCCCGTCCTGCCGTCCCCGGATCGGAGGTATGGAAGCTTCCTTCCGGGAAGCGGAAAAACTGATAAGGCCGGAATAATTTTTGACCCCGGCCGTCTTTTCGTGCTATACTGACAGAAGAAAACAAAACGGCTGCGAAAAAACATACGGACAGTACGCAAACCCGGCAGGGAGGTCAAAGCATGAAAACCGACTGGTACAAGAACAGCGTCGTCTATCAGATCTATCCGTTCAGCTTCTGCGATGCGAACGACGACGGCTGGGGCGATATCGAAGGCATCATATCCAAATTGGATTACATCAAGGATCTCGGCGTGACCGCCATCTGGTTCTCGCCGCTTTATCAGTCTCCCGACTACGATTACGGCTACGATATCAGCGATTACCGGCAGATCGACGAAAAGTTCGGCAGCATGGAGGATTTCGACCGCCTGGTCGCGGAATGCCACAAAAGAGAGATCCGCGTCATCATGGATATGGCCGTCAACCATACGTCCACCGAGCACCGCTGGTTCAAAGCGGCTGTAAGCTCACCGGATTCGCCTTACCGGGACTATTACATCATCCGGCCGGGCCGGCGCGAGGGCAGAAAACTGCTGCCCCCGACCAACTGGGCCTCCGTTTTTACCGGCAGCGCCTGGGAGCGCATCGGGGACAGCGAGGACTTCTACCTGCACCTTTTCTGCAAAGAGCAGGCGGATCTGAACTGGGAGAACCCGGCGGTCCGGGAGGAGGTCGCCTCCATCCTCAATTTCTGGCTGGAAAGAGGCGTGGACGGCTTCCGGCTAGACGTGTTCAACCTTTCCTCCAAGGTGTATCCGCTGCAGGACGACACGGACAAAAAGACCTTCCAGAAGGGCGCGAAGTACTTCGTGGACGGCCCGCGCATGCACGAGTTTTTAAAGGAGCTGAACGAGCGGGCGTTTTCGCACCACGACTGCTTTACGGTCGGAGAATCCTTCCATCCCTCTCCGGAGAATGCACGCGCCTACGTAAAAGCTGAGAATCACGAGCTGGATACCATTTTCAACTTCGCGCATCTGGATTCTGACAATATCGGCGGGATGAAATTCTTCCGGAAGCCCTTCGATCTGAAGCAGTTTAAGAAGGGGCTTTTCGATCCTCAGCTCGCCAGCTTCGGCGAGGGCTGGAACACACTGGTGCTGGAAAACCACGACAATCCGCGCTGCGTCAACCGCTTCTCCATCGATACGAAGCGTTACCGCTATGAAGCCGCCACCCTGCTGGCCGCCGTGACCTTCCTCGGCTTCGGGATCCCCTTTATCTACATGGGCCAGGAGATCGGCATGACGAACTGCGATTTTAAGAGCATCGACGAGATGAAGGATCCGGTGAGCCATTTCGTTTTCGATCTGATGCACGGCTACGGCATGCCGAAGGGACTGGCCTTCCGCTTTATCAAATACGGCGCCCGGGACCATGCCCGCGTGCCGATGCAGTGGGACGGCAGTGCAAACGCCGGCTTCAACAAAGGCCGCGAGCCCTGGCAGGGCATGAATCCGGACTATCGCGAGATCAACGTAAAGAAGGATCTGGCTTCGAAGCGTTCCGTTTACCGCTTTTATCAGAAGCTTCTGACGATCAAGAAGACCGACCCGGCCGCCGTTTACGGTGAAGTGAAAGAATACGAAAAAGAAAGCCGGAAGATCATCGCCTACAGCCGGGAATACGAAGGCAGACGCCTCTTCGTCGCAGGCAATTTCTCGAAACGGCCGGTCAGGCTCGCGCTGCCGGAATGGGTGAAAGGCGCGGACGTTCTTTTGAATAATTACGAGTCGCTTTCGGAAAAGGACGGCGCTCTCCTGCTTCAGCCGTATCAGGCCGCGGTGTGGGAGGCGTAAGGACCGCGGGAAAGCAGAAAAAGCCCGGAAAGAATGCAGGAATGGATTGACAAGAATACAAAAGCAAAATATAATCATATCGAAAGTAAACGAAAGCGTGAGGCCATATGTATCAGAATTTTTCTATCAAACCGCCTTTCTTTGAATTCGGTCCGAAAGCCTACCTTTACGGAGAAGAACTGCTCCGTCTCGTGAAGGTGATCGACCGGGCCGCTGCCCGCTTAGACGTAGACGTGATCATCACGCCGCAGTACAGCGACATCCGCCTCCTGGCCGAAAACACGGAGCGGGTCTTTATTTTCGCGCAGCACATGGATCCGCTGCCCGTGGGACGCGGGCTCGGCTCGGTGCTCCCGGAAGCGCTGAAAGCGGCCGGCGCCGTAGGCGTCATGCTGAACCACGCCGAAAAGCCGCTTTCCATGGACGTCATCCGGCAGACCATCCGCCGGGCCGACGAGGTCGGCCTCGCAACGATCGTCTGCGCGGACACCGCGGAGGAGCTCGCCGAGATTGCAAAGATGTCGCCGAACCTGCTGGTCGCCGAGCCGACGGCTCTGATCGGGACCGGCCAGACCAGCGACGCGTCGTACGTGACGGAGACCATCCGCCTCGTTAAGGAGATCGATCCCCGCATCATGGTCCTGCAGGGGGCCGGCATCTCCAGCGGGAAGGACGTGGACCGGGTCATCCGGCTTGGCGCCCAGGGCACCGGCTCCACCAGCGGCATCATCAAGGCAGCCGATCCGGCCGCCATGGCGGAAGAAATGCTCTTCAGCCTGCGCACGGCCTGGGACGAAACGCACGGAGGAAAAAAGTGATGAAGCCCGCTTCCGCCGAAGCCGCCCGGAACGCCTTTGTCACGGAAAGCGAATGCCTCCGGGAAATGCAGTCCTTTTTCGATGAGGAAGCCTATTCCGAGGCGGTCCGTCTGCTGAAGGATGCTCCGCGCATCGCCGCCTCCGGCTGCGGGCACAGCGGCATCCTCTGCCGGCACTTCGTGCATCTCATGTGCTGCATCGAACGGCCGGCCCGCTTTATCTCCCCGGCGGAAGCGCTGCACGGCGCGACCGGTTTCCTTCAGGCCGGCGACGTGATGCTCTTCGCCTCCCGGGGCGGCAAGACCTCGGAGCTGCTGCCGATCCTGAATATCTGCAAAAAGAAAAACGTCTCCGTCATAACCGTCACGGAAGACCTGAGCTCGCCGCTGGCCCGGGAGGCCGACGTCATCCTGAAGATGCACGTCAACCGGGAAACGGACCGCTATAACTGCCAGGGAACGACTTCCGCCACGGTCATGGCCGTCATTTTCCATGCGCTGCAGGCGGCGCTGATCGAAGAGACGGATTTTCAGAATGAAGAATTTGCCCTGATCCATCCGGGCGGCGCCGTCGGAGCGCGTCTCGCCGGCCGCCCCGACGTATAAAGCACAAGGAGAAAAACCATGGAATTCAAAGTTTATCAGAAAGAGCTGGAACTGCAGTCGCGGGGTTGGATCCCGACCTTCCATGACATTTCAAAAGAGGTCGTGGCTATCGTCAAGGCCTCCGGTATCCGGAACGGCACGGTCAGCGTCGTGTCCCACCATACGACCTGCTCCGTCATGGTGCAGGAATGCTCGCACGATATCGATTCCTTCGATCTGGAATATCTGCAGCACGATCTGCTGGATATCATGCGGAAGCTCATTCCGGACTTTGCCGAGGAGCATCAGTACCGGCATCCGGGTCCCATCCATGCCAGCTACGGCCGCTACGTCGGCGAGCCAGGCGATTTTACCAGCATGAATACGGACGGACACCTACGCAGCAGCTTTTTCGGACGTTCGGAAACGCTGACGGTCAAGGACGGCGCGGTGGACGGCGGCGAATTCGCGCATATCTATTTCATCGACTGGGATCACGTCCGGGCCCGCCGCCGGCAGGTCAACGTAACCGTCATGGGCACGACCGAGGAGGTCGAAGACCGCAAATGGAAGGACGGCCAGGTCGTGAATACGCTCCGCCGCTTTACCGAGGAGGAGCGCGCCTACGATCCGCGCTTTGATTTCCAGCTGAAGAACCGGGTCGAGTAATATGGAACAGTTTGAACGCCGGCAGAAAATTGCGGAGTATATCAACGAGCGCAGCAAGATGAAGGTCGGCGAGCTCGCCCGGCTCCTGGAGGTCTCGGAGGTCACCATACGGGCCGATCTGGCCGATCTGGAAGCAAAAGGCCTGCTGTCCCGCGTGCACGGCGGCGCCGTCAGCTCCTACAAGACCTACTACAACATGGATATGCAGCAGCGCCTGGCCGCCAACCGCGAAAGCAAGGAGCGGATCGCGGAAAAGGTCGCCGAGATGATCGAGGACCACGACACGGTCATGCTGAACTCCGGGACCACGACGCTGACGATCCTGCGCCGCATCCCGGCCGGTCTGACGCTGAATATCGTGACGAACTCCATCGCCATCGCGCTGGAGGCCGCCGGCAATCCGAATTACAACGTGATCCTGCTCGGCGGCTCCGTCAACGCCCGCTACCAGTTCGTATACGGCGATACGGCCGCCGCGCAGCTGAAGGGCTATCACGCCGACAAGCTGATCCTCTCCGTGGACGGGATCAGCGCCGAAAGCGGCTTTACCACCTATTACGACAAGGAAGCGGAACTGGACCGGCTCATGCTGGCCGGCGCGGCGACGCGCATCGTGGCGGCAGATTCCGGCAAGCTCGGCCGCACCGCCTTCGCGCATATCGCGCCGCTGCAGGCGGCGGACTATATCGTGACCAACGCCGGCAGCGCCGCCGAGGAGGACCTCGCGGAGCTGCAGGAGACCGTTTCCCGGCTGATCACCGTCTGAAGCAGGTGAAATGTCATGAAATACCTACTTGGAGCCGATATCGGCACGACTTCCCTGAAAATGATCCTGTTCACGCAGGAGCTGGAGCCGGTCAGGACCGTAACGAGAGACTACACGCTGACCGCCTTCGGAGACTGCGTGGAGTTCCCGGCGGAGCGCTACTGGGAGCTCTTTCAGGACGCCTATGACGAGGTCTGCGGCGGCGTCACGCCGGCCGCGCTCACCATCGACACCCAATGCGAGACCATGATCCTGACCGACGCGGACGGAAAGCCGCTGCGGGACGCCATCGTCTGGCTGGACAACCGCGCCTCCGCGCAGGCCGACGAGATCCGCGGGCATTTCGGGGAGCGGCGCGTCTACGAGATCTGCGGACAGCCGGAGATCACGGCCACCTGGCCCGCCTGCAAGCTGCTGTGGGTCAGGCAGAACGAGCCGGAAGTCTTCGGAAAGATCCGCCGCGTTTTCCTGCTGGAGGACTGGATCCTCTATAAGCTGACCGGCGAATTCGTGACCGAGAAGACGCTGCAGTCCTCGACCATCTATTTCGACATCCGCCGCGAGATCTGGTGGGATGAGATGCTTGAGTACGTCGGCATCGACGGTTCGGTCCTGCCCCGTCTCATAAACAGCGGCGAGATCGTCGGGAGTCGGAACGGCACCGTGATCGTAACGGGCGCCATCGACCAGATCGCCGGAGCCATCGGGGCCGGCATCACGGAGGAGGGCGTCATCAGCGAGATGACCGGTACCACCATGGCCATGGTCATTCCTGCCGAAAGCGTGCCGGCCTACGATCCCGAAAGCAAGATCCCCTGCCATAAATATTTCGACAACCGCTTCTGCCTTCTGCCGTGGACGGCGACCGCCGGCATGGCCTTAAAATGGTTCCGGAACGCTTTCTGCGAAGACTATTCCTTCCGGGAGCTGGATCAGCTGGCCGAAAAGGTGGAGCCCGGCAGTGCCGGCCTGACCTTCCTGCCGTATCTCTGCGGCTCCGTCATGCCCCGCTACAACCCCGAAGCGCGCGGCGCCTTCTACGGCTTCACGCTGGAGCACGGGCGCGCGCATGCGGCCCGGGCGGTGCTGGAATCGGTCGCCTGCATGCTGCGGCGGACGCTGGAATACGTGGGGATGAAGCCTAAGGAGATCCGCTCCATGGGCGGCGGCGCCTTAAGCCCGCTCTGGTGCCAGATCAAGGCGGATATGAGCGGCTGCCGGATCGTCACCTTAAAGAACAGCGACACCGCCTGCCTCGGCTCGACCATTCTGGCGGGCCACGCGATCGGGCTGTTCCCCGATATCTCTGCCGCGGCCGCGAAGGCGGCTCAGCCGGCGCAGATCTACGAACCCTGCGGAAACGATTATTCCGACTGCTATAAAAGATTTTGTGAACTGGAGGACAAGTTTTTATGCTGAAAGCTGCATTCGTAGGCTTCGGAGAAGTGAATTCCCCGAGAGACATGATCGAAAGAAAGTGCCAGAAGGCGGAGGAAGACCTGAAGAAGCAGGGCCTGGAGCTGGTCTCCGTCTGGCCCGTTACGGACGACTATGAGGAGAAAGATATCCACCACGCGCTGGACGTGCTGGCCGGACAGGACTTTGACTGCCTGATCCTCTGCATCGCCGGCTGGATCCCCTCCCACGCCGTCATCAAGATCACCGAGCCGTACCGTCACAAGCCCATGGTCCTGTGGGGCCTGTGCGGCTGGATGGAAGAAGGCCGCCTCGTTACGACAGCCGACCAGGCCGGCACTTCCGCGCTGCGGAAGACCTTCGCGGATCTGGGCTATGCCTTCCGCTACGTTTACGATATCATCGGCAAGCCTTCGAAGGCGGACGTCGTCGCCCGCTTTGCCAGAGCCGCGCACGCCGCCAAACAGCTGCGGAGCGCCCGCAGCGGCATGGGCGGATACCGCGATATGAATCTGTATGCGACGCTCCACGACGGCTCGTCCTTAAAGCGGGTGACCGGCGCCGAGGTCGAAAGCTTCGAGCTGCTGGAGATCGAGCAGCGTTACCGCAAGATCAGCGACGAGGAAAAGCAGGCCGTGATCGACAAGGCCATGAGCAAGTGGCATTTCCTCAAGCCCGCCGATCCGGAAAGCCTGAAAAAGGCCGCCGGCTACTATCTGGCCGTGCGTTCCCTCAGCGAGGAGCGCGGCTATCAGGCTGTTTCGCTCAAGGACGTGGACGGCATGAAGAAGCTGCTCGGCTTTCCGCCGGCTCCCATCTTCATGCTGCTGGCCGATGAAGCCGGTCTGTGCACGGTTCCCGAAAACGACGTGCTGGGCAGCGTGACCCAGCTGATGGTCCGCTTCCTGACCGGGCAGTGCGCCTTCTATCTGGAATTCTACGAATTCTTTGAGGACGCCGTGCTGGCCGGCGTGCCCGACTACGTGCCGGCCGAAGCCGTGGACGGCGAAGTCACCGTGATGCCCGCCGCCTTCGGCGAGCTCTCCGAAGGCATCCTGAACGTATCCAAACTGAAAACAGGGACCGTGACGATGTGCCGCCTGTTCTCCGCGAACGGGAAGTACGGCATGCACCTGACCCTGGGCGAGGCCGTCACGCCCCGCAAGTGGGAGGAAGCCGGCTGGACGCAGCCCGCGCCGCAGCTGCCCGGCCTGGAGATCCATCTGGCGGATACGGAAGCTTTCGCGCAGAACGTCATGTGCCAGCACTACATCATCTCCTACGGCGACAACCGCGAGATCATCCGTGACCTCTGCCTGATTTTAGGGATCGAAGTGATCTGAAAAAGGCTTCGGCCGGGGGAAAGCAAAGATCGGCCCGCCTCTGGACAGAACCCGGTTCTCAGACACAGAAACGCCGAAGGAAGTTTCATCTTCCTTCGGCGTTTCGTTTGCCTGATCGCTTTCCAGGGGCTCCTGTGCACCGTCACGGCTTATCTTTTTTTATTTCGGCAAATAATCCCGGTCTGCTTTTTTCAGCCATTCAGGCTTAACCTCCGGCACGGAGCCTACGCCGCCCACATGCCCGTTTGGATAATAAAGATATTCGCGCCAGAGGCTGACATATTCTTTCCCGCCGCCCACAACGACCTCGTCCAACATCATCTCTCCGACTACTATGATATGCCGAATCCCCTGTTCATCCGTATACTCATATTTGTAGTAATCCTTCCCGCCGGCTACAATGTCCGTAATATCCGTTCTGATATCTCCGAAAACGAAATATGTGCGCCCGTCTTCATAAACGGTATAGCCTTTGTCGTCCCAGTGGCCATCTGCTCTCGCATAAATACCGCCCTGCGGATCCTCTTTTAGCTCCACTTTCGTACCGTTTTCCAATGTTACCGACCAGAGCATCCTCAGCCAGCTTTCTCCGGTCGCCGCATAGCAGATGCCGTTTGACAGGACAAAGGCAGCGATCAGCATGCATACCGCCGTCACAACCTTTTTGTATACGGCTTTCTTTCGGGCCTTTACGATCTCCGCCCGTCTTTGAATCGTCTCCATGCCCGGCACGCCGGAGGAGTCCGGTATGGAAAAACTCTCTTTATAGATTTCACCGTTGATCATTTTCCTATTCCTCCATCAGCTTTTCTTTCAGCATATCGCGGCCCCGGCTCAGCCTTTTGCGAACATTTGCTTCAGAAATATGAAGCATTTTCGCGATCCTTCCGCAGGGACAATCCTCATAATAAAACAGATGAACGGCGATGCGGTATTTTTCCGGAAGCTCCATGAGGGCGGCGGTTAGCCGCTGCTTTTCCTCGATCCGGATGAGCCTTTCGTCTGCGCTTCCCGCATCCTCCCGGCTGCTCATATATTCTTCGAGCGGCATCTCGTTTTTTCTGAAAACGCTTCGGGTCAGATCCCTGGCGCGGTTGATGGCTGTTCTCAGCAGCCATGCCTTGATATGCTCTTTGCTTTCAAATTGTTTGCTTTGCATGTAATATCTGACAAAGGTATCCTGGGCGGCATCTTCCGCATCCATCCGGTTCCGGCAAACAACATACGCGGCCGCATAAACGGACTGCCAGTATTCTTTCATCAGTTCTTCCGTTTCAAGCCGCACAGCCTTACTTCCTCCCCTTTTGCCATTTATTATAGCTTAGCCTGAAAGATCTTTCACCTAAAATACGTTTCAGAAAGCGGGATTGTGACAAATTATTCAAGTTTTAGAAAACATTTGACAAAAAAAACTCCAGGGCCCTATAATGACCCTGGAGGGCGAAACCGACAGACGGTTTCCCTGATTGTTAAACGAAACGACCGCTCAACTTAGAGGGATTGCAACGGTCGTTTCTGTTTTATTCTTCCTTTTTTCATTTGCTCATCGCTTTCAGCCAGTCCGGGGCCTGTTCCTGCCCCGCTGCCGTACCGTACAGATATACCGCGTTCTGTGCGCTAGGGATGCCGGTGCCGTCTTCATCGAACATCAGCAGCCAGCCGCCGGGCAAAGCATCTACGGTGCAGTAGTAATACCACTGACGGGGATGATGCGGCCCGTAAGCGATCACCGTACCCAGCGCGGCGGGATCTTCGATGCCAAGATTGCGACACAGCGTTTCAAAGGACCGTTTATCCATCTTCGCATAGTAAAGATACGTCCTGCCTCCGGCCGTGACCGGTTCCGTGACCGCCTGCAGACCGATCGATTCCAGAAGTGAAAGATCGTAGGACGGCGGATATTCCTTCTTCTTAAACACGCACAGCAGGAGCAGTCCGGCTGCCAGCCCGATCATAAGGATCGAGGCCGTGCGGATGCTTTTCCGTCCGCTCTTCTTCCGATCGACGGATCCTTCGATGACGGACGGAACCACTGCTTCCGCATTCTCCTCCGCCGTTTGCTCTGTCTTTTCTTCGGTATCCTTCTGCTTTCTTCCCTTCAGAAAATAAAACAGGTCTGCGGCCAGCCAGCCGACGGCATAACCGAAGGCAAAGCTGCCGGGAAAGAGAGCAAAAAGTTCGCCCGCGTAACTGCGGATACTGACCCCCGTGATCATGCACGCCAGCCAGAGAATAAGCGCGGGGAGCGCCGGCCACAGACGGCACGACTTGTCCTTCCGGTGAAAAAGCACCGCGGCCAAAATGCCCGCCGCAGCGACGATCCATAACCCGCCGAATCCGCTGAAAAGCAGGTCTTTGAAAAAACCGATGAAAGCTCTGCTGCCGGGCCAGGTCATGGCCGATCCTCCTTTCGTACGGATTCAAAAAGGCCCCCGTGCCTGCAGCCGACAGATTTTTATGCTGCAGGCACAAGGTCCTTCTGTGTTTTAAGAGTCAGGCGCCCTTTAGATCTTCATTGCGATGTCCCAGGCACCCCAGATGACGCTGCGGAGGTTGCCGACCTTCTTGCAGTCGCCCAGCAGGTGGACGGTCTTGCCCTCTTCCGTGAGCGGTGCGGGCTTGTAGCCGACGGACATGATGACCGAATCGGCCGGCACCTTGGTGAGGCGCTTGTCCTTGCCTTCGACCAGCACGTAGTCCGGGCCGATCTCCTTCGTGGCGCTCTCCAGGAACACCGGGATGTTGTTGGTCTTGAAGCAGTCGCGCAGGTAGCTGGAGTTGGCCAGGCACAGGTTCTTCACCGCCATCAGGTCGTTCATCATTTCCACGATGGCCGGGTGTTTGCCCTTGCGGAACAGATCCAGCGTGATCTCGCAGCCGGTCAGGCCGCCGCCGATGATGACCACGTGGTCGCCGACTTCCTTCTCGCCCAGCAGGTATTCGGTCGCGTCGATGGCGCGCTCCACGCCCGGGATCGGGATCTTCTTAGGGCTGGCGCCGGTCGCGATGATGACCTCGTCCGCCAGCAGGGATTTGATATCCTTGACCTCGGTGTTTAAGTGCACCGGGATGTTCAGATCCTTCATCTGCAGCTTGAACCACTCGATGAGCTTCTTGTCGTTCTCCTTGAAGGACGGGGCCGCGGCCGCGATGAAGATGCCGCCCAGCTTGTCGCTCTTCTCGTAGATGGTCGGGAAGTGGCCGCGCAGCTTCAAGACGCGGGCCGCCTCCATGCCGCCGATGCCGCCGCCGATGATGGCCACGCGCTTCGGATTCCTGGTCTTTTCGATCTTATACTTCTTGGACTGCATGGAAGGCGGGTTGATGGCGCAGCGGCACATGCCCATGGTATCGGAGAAGTCCTGATCGTTGCCGGTGCCGTTGTGCTTCGACAGGTTGAAGCAGGCGGCGTGGCAGCCGATGCACGGACGGATCTCTTCTTCCTTATCCGCGAGGAGCTTGGTGACCCATTCGGGGTCGGCCAGGAACTGGCGGCCCACCGCCATGGCGTCGATGCCGCCCTCGGCGATGGCTTTCGCGCCGTCCAGCGGCTGCATGCGGCCCGCGCAGACCACGGGGATATCCACGAACTTCTTGATATGCTCAACGTCTTCGAGGTTGCAGTTGAGCGGCATATACTGCGGCGGATGCGACCAGTACCAGGCATCGTAGGTGCCGTTGTCGCAGTTGAGCATGTCGTAGCCGGCATCCTGCAGGTACTTGACGGCCCATTCGCTCTCCTCCATGTCGCGGCCGATCTCGATGTAATCTTCGCCGGGCATAGCGCCTTCGCGGAAGGCCTTGGTCTTGGAAAGCACGGAGTAGCGCAGGGAAACGGGGTAATCCTTGCCACATTTCTTCTTGATCTCTTCCACGATCTCCACCGCGAAGCGGTAGCGGTTCTCGCGGGAGCCGCCGTACTCGTCCTTGCGCTGGTTGGTATATTTCAAGGTGAACTGGTCGAGCAGGTAGCCCTCATGCACCGCATGGACTTCCACGCCGTCCACGCCGGCTTCCTTGCACAGGCGGGCGGTCTCGCCGAAGGCGTAAACGATCTGCTGGATCTCCTTCTTGGTGACCGGGCGGCAGGTGACGCCGTCGTGCCAGCGGTTCGGCAGCACCGAAGGAGCGGCGGTCAGGTATTCCGCATCCAGCACCGGGCTGGCCAGGCGGCCGATGACCTTGTTGGAGGCGAGCATCGCCAGGGCATCCGAAAGAGCCATGGAGCGGCCGAAGCCGGCGGTCATCTGGATGAACATCTTGGCGCCGGTCTTGTGGAGCTCGTCCATGAATTCTTTCAGCTTTTTGAACTTGGCCTTGTTCTGGTACAGCCACATCCGGCCTAAAACGTCCCGGATCGGGGCGATGCCGGGGATGACCAGGCCGCAGTTGTTGTCCGCCACGTTCTTTAAGAGCTTGGCGGCTTCCTTGTCGAAGTGGTTCGGCTCCATCCAGCCGAAGATACAGGTTCCGCCCATGGGTGCCAGAACGATGCGGTTCTTGATCTCAAGATTCCCGACCTTCCAGGGGGTAAAGAGCGGAGCATACGCTTCTTTCATAGTTCCTCCTTAAAATTTCTTCGCAGCTGCTTCCGGAAAGGCCGTCAGCCTTCCTCTGTCTGCAAAATGACTTCGTTGTTTTCCAGATCCACGGAAGCGATGCTCCCGCTGATCTTCAGGATGCGGCCGAAAAGATCCCGCAGGATAACGATGCCGTCCTTGACTTCGATCTTCGCGGTGTTGTCCATCAGGAGCTTCCAATCGGAAGCCCGGTAGATGTTGGATAGGCACATGGCGGCTTCCTCCTTACCGTGCTTCCGCGGGAGCCGCGATCTCAGCCAGCTCCAGCGCTTCCATCAGGGCCAGATTGGCTTCCACCATGCGGGCGCGGGCGATACGCACCTTCTTTGCGGCGGCCGGCTGGCCGTTTTCCTCGAAGCGGGCCGCCAGGGCCGCGATCTCCTCCTCGTGGTGGCGGTTGTGGTCCAGCATGTGCGCCAGCAGGATGCGGGACTTTTCCGCCTCGGAAAGGTTGGCCGGCGCCGCTTCCCCGTGATGGTCGTGATGATAAACTCTCTTCTTCATTTCTTCTTCCCCAGGTGCATTTCGCGCATGCCCTCTACCTCGTCGCAGACCGCCTTTAACTGGCAGTGCCCGCAGTCCGTGGGCAGGCCGTCCAGGATGTGCGAGAGCGTCTTCGTGATATCGTCCGCCTTCTTCGCGTTCGGCTTCAGGCGCTCCACGAGCGCCCTGTCGGTCAGGAACAGGATCTTCACGGACTTTACGCCCGGCACCTTTTTATACAGCTCGATATATGTCTTTCCGACCCTCGCAAAGCTGATGCCCTGCTTCACGGCGTCCCGGCTCACGCGGACCTGCTCCTCGAAGCTGGTCGAAGAGACGCGGACCATGTAGCCCTTCGGGAAGACGTGATAGCGCACGAACTCCATCTGGCGGATCATATCGTGGCCGGCGTCGTCCTCGCTGATCTCCTCCGTCTCCAGGATCACGATGCGCGCGAAGGGCATATCGGCCCTGATATTCGGCAGATCCGGCCCGCAGAGGAGAACTTCGTCTCCGGCCAGCGCCGGATCCGTCGTCACCAGCGTGTAATTCGCCGACGGATTCCCCGAGCCGCCCAGCTCGAAAGCCGCCTGCCGCTGCATGATCAGCTCGCTGCTCTCCGTGGCCGGCCAGGGCGCAAGGGAAGCCGCAGGGAAGCGCTTCGCGTTCCCCGCCGCCGCCATCGTTTCGTGAATAATCGAATCGTATAACTTCATAAAGCTTTACTGTTCATCCGCCGAGCAAGCCGGACAATACTTTCGAGGACCCTTGGAACCGGGTCCGAGAAAGTTTTCGTCCCGGATGCGAGGCGTTTTATCAGAATTTAACGTCTGCCTTCTTCTTGTCGAAGATCGTGTTGACGCGGCGGTAAGCCCACTCCATCAGCTTCTGATCCAGGTTCCAGAAATACACCACGAACAGGACCAGCAGCGTGATCAGCAGGATCTTCACCGTTGTCAGCAGAATTTTTACCCATTTTGCCATAATGAACTTTCCTTTCTTGAATCGTTTCCGTTAAGCGGACCGTGGCTTAAGCAGGAAAGTTATTTCTTTGCCATGCCCTTCTGGCGGGCGTATTCCGCCGCGCCCAGAGCGCCCATCAGCTGCGGATCCACGTCCAGGTCCACGACCTTCAGCTTCAGGACGTGCTCGATGGCCGCCTTTAAGCCGTCGTTCTTGGCGCAGCCGCCGGTCAGGGTGATGGAATCCGTCGCGCCGGCCTTCTTGGACATGACGAAGCAGCGCTTTGCCACGGCCATCTGGATGCCGGCCGCGATCTCGTTCATGGGCTTGCCTTCGCCGACCAGGGTGATGACCTCGGATTCCGCGAACACGGTGCACTGCGCGGTGATCGGGATCACGTTTTTCGCCGACAGGGACAGCTTGGAGAACTCGGGCAGGCTCATCTCGAAGGAGCGGGCCATGGCCTCGTAGAAGCGCCCGGTGCCGGCCGCGCACTTATCGTTCATGGCAAAGTTCTTGACGGTGCCGTCGGAGTCGATGGAGATGCCCTTGATGTCCTGGCCGCCGATATCGATGATGGCCTTCACGTTCGGGTTGGTCACGTGCACGCCCATCGCGTGGCAGGAGATCTCGGAGATGTTCTCGTCCGCGAACGGGACCTTATTGCGGCCGTAGCCCGTACCGATGAGGTATTCGAGGTCTTCGCTCGATTTCAGACCGACCTTCGAGAGGACTTCCTCCATCGCGATCTTCGCGCTCGCCTCGGAATTGATCTTGGATTTGATCGTCGTGTCGGCGCAGATCTTGCCGTTCTCGTCGAGGATGACCGCTTTCGTATAGGTAGAGCCTACGTCGCAACCGCCAAAGTATTTCATAGTGTTTTATCTCCTTTTCTTTAGATTACGTTGGGTTACATCATGATCTCGTCATCGAATT
>JAEEUR010000025.1 GCA_016290595.1 Lachnospiraceae bacterium
CAGGACTCCGGCCCGGAAAAAAAGCGAAAGACCTGGCCAAAGCGGCAAAAAAGGGGTATAGTCTGAAAGGATACGGACCGGAAGGCCCGCCCGCCGAGGCATAATCGCCCTTGAAAACACCCTTGTTCCTGTAGCTCAGCAGGATAGAGCAGTCGCCTCCTAAGGTGATAATCAACCTGTTGCTTTTGGGCCAAAAAGCGCCAAGTCAGGAGTTCGAATGAGCTCGTCTGAGACACCAAATTTAATACCGATTTTTAAGGCGTAAAAGCCCTTGAAAATACCCCTTGTCCGTATAGCTCAGCAGGATAGAGCGACCGCCTCCTAAGCGGTAGGCCGGAGGTTCAAATCCTCTTACGGACGTACGGAAAAGCCCGTAATTTAGCCATTTTTTGGCTGTTACGGGCTTCTATTTTTGTGTCTTTTTGACGCTTCCGTCTTGGCTGTTTTAAAAACAATTCTTTCATTAATGCCGTCTGAAACGGAACAATGATTCCGTCGTAATTCGGCTTAAAAGCGCTCGCTGAAAATTCGTGGTTTGATATTTACATTTCTAACGATTCTTTAGACTAATCCCCCCAAAACTGCTAACGAAAACGATATCCCTTCTAACGCGTTTTTTTAATGAACTTTTGCGTGAACCTGTCAGGGTTTTTCACGCTTTTTTTGACTCTTCAGAGAACGCTTCTAAAAAAGGCGCAAGGTTGGTCAATCGTACCCGGAAAACAATCTCCGCATTAACGGAGAGATCAAAGCAATCAAGTATGACCCGACCAGGGATCAGGACAAAGCAAGATGAAACACGGGGGACCAGGGGTTCCCGGCTGTCATAGCAAGCAACTGGTCGGAGCGGCACATCGCCTACGCTTCCGGACTCGGCACCTTCTGCCTGACAAGGGGTCTCATCTCCGCAAAGGGCGTAGCCGGGCGCTATGCGAGCCTCATCGTCTCGGAAAAGATCGAGCCGGATGAACGGCCCTATACCGGCGTATACGACTACTGCATCATGTGCGGCACCTGCATCAGCCGCTGCCCCGCGGGGGCAATCAGCCTTGAAGGCGGCAAGAACCAGATAAAATGTAAGGAATGGATGGACCTGATGAAAGCCCGCTGGTCGCCGCGCTACGGCTGCGGCAAGTGCCAGGTGGGCGTTCCCTGCGAAAGCCGGATCCCGTAAGGCCTGCGGATAAGCCGCGAAAAAGCAATGAAAAAGCCGTGACAGTTTCCGGAGATCGGAGCTGCCACGGCCTTTTTTGATGTACCGCCGCAGGCGGATCAGTATTTCTTCGCGTCCTTCACGTGAGCCAGATGGTCTTCGTAAGCCGCGACGTTTCTCGGGTTTTCGGAGACCTCGGTATCGCCCACGCGCCACCAGGAGCCGTAGCCGTCCGTCATGGACTTGGGCAGGACCCGGATGTCGAAGACCACCGGAACATCTTTGATCTTCTTCGCCTCGGCAAGCGCCGCCGCGAGGTCTTCCATCGAACGGACCGTATAGGCACGGCAGCCGTAGCCTTCGGCGATCTTTGCAAAATCGACCGGCATGAATTTCCCGGAGTGCTCACCGTCCTCGCCGCGGAAGCGCAGCTCGGTGCAGAGGGTGTCGTTGCCGTGGCCGACCTGCAGGTTGTTGATGCAGCCGAAGGAAGCGTTGTTGAACACGCAGACGTTGATCTTCTTATGCTCCTGCACCGCCGTCAGCAGCTCGGAATGAAGCATGACGAAGCTCCCGTCGCCGACCATGGCATAGACATCGCGGTCGCCGATCGCGTACTTGACGCCCAGGGCGCCGGAGATCTCATAGCCCATGCAGGAATAACCGTATTCCATGTTGTAGGTATCGACGCCGCGCGCGCACCACATGCGCTGCATGTCGCCCGGAAGGGAGCCGGAGGAGCCGATGGCGACATCGTCCGGATCGATCGCAAAGTTGATGGCGCCGAGCACCGCGGTCTGGGTCAGGCAGGCATCCAGATCCTTCGCAAAGCGGTCCGCAGAAGCGGCGTTCGCGTCGTTGACCTCGGGAACATACCCTTCGCCGTAGGCGGTATGCTGCAGGCGGTCAAGTTCTTTCGCCCAGCGCTCTCTCGCGGCTTCGATCTCGCCGGCGTACGGCGCCTTGTAGCCGTCCAGTGCTGCCAGCAGAGCCGGCAGGGCGCGCTTCGCGTCGGCAATGACCGGCACGGCATCCAGCTTCAGGGCCTGGAATTCGGAGACGTTGATGTTGACAAATTTCGCCCCGTCGCGGAACAGCCACTTCGAGGAGGTGGTGAAATCGGTGTAGCGCGTGCCGACACCGATAATGACGTCCGCTTCCTTCGCGATCTCATTGGCCGCCGAGCAGCCCGTCACGCCGATGCCGCCGAGGTTCAGCGGATGGTCATAGGGAACGGCGCTCTTGCCCGCCTGGGTCTCGCCGAAGGGGATGCCCGTCGCTTCGGCAAAGGTCCGGAACTCTTCGTGTGCTTCGCTGTAGCGGACACCTCCGCCGCAGATGAGGAGCGGCTTCTTCGCCGCGCGGATCACTTCAGCCGCTTCGGCGATCGCTTCTGCTTCGGGAAGGCGCCTTGCGAGCCGCCAGACGCGTTTTGCGAAGAAGGATTCGGGATAGTCATAGGCCTCGCCTTCGACGTCCTGCGGGATCGCGATGCAGACCGCGCCGGTATTCGCGGGATCGGTCAGGGTGCGGAAGGCCGAGATCATCGCACTCATCAGCTGCTCTGGCCGCACGATGCGGTCCCAGTAGCGGCAGACCGCTCGGAACGCGTCGTTAGTGGAGACGGAAAGGTCCTGGATCTGCTCGATCTGCTGCAGCACCGGATCCGGCTGGCGGCAGGCGTAGACGTCGCCGGGCAGGATCAGGACCGGGATGTTGTTCGCGGTCGCCGTTGCAGCAGCGGTGACCATGTTGGCGGCGCCGGGGCCGACGGAAGACGTCACGGCAATGATCTTCTTCCGCTTCATCTGCTTCGCGTAGGCCACGGCGGTGTGCGCCATGCCCTGCTCATTCTTGCCCTGCCAGACCTTGAGGCGGCGGGTCTCCTGCCGGAGCGCCTGGCCGAGGCCGACCACGTTGCCGTGGCCCGGGAGCATGATCACGCCTTCGACAAAGGGATCTTCCTTCCCGTCATAGGCAATGTACTGATTTTCCAGAAAACGGACCAGGGCCTGTGCCATGGTCAGGCGGACTGTCTTCATCTTTCCCTCCTTACTGCTGCAGCATCAGCCTTGAAAGATATGTTCGTTGGCATCGGCTTTCCAGAGCCATTCGTGTTCTTTTTCATCAATGCGGGTCTTCAGCCACGGGTCGCCTTCCAGATGGCGGATCCCCCAGGAATAGCACATGGCATAGCCGGGCGCCGCCGCCTGGGAGTGCATGCCTTCGTTGATGACGAGGCAGCCGTTGTGGCCGGTCCTGTGGACCTGTCCGTTCGCAAAGCCCACGCCGAAACCGTTCGGATAGTCGAAACGGTAGAAGTAGACCTCCGGCTGCGGATGGTAATGCGGCGGGTAGGAAGACCATTTGCCCGGATAGTTCAGGACCTCGCCAAGGACCATGTTCGAGAACGGCGCATTGTCGTAGTCGAAGAAGGTCTTGATCTCGCGGCGCATGCAGCCCATGAGTTCGCCGTTATTGCCGGCGTGCTGGGTCTGGACGGTCTCCGGCGTATACATGACCGGCTCGTAATCGCGGTCGTTGTCCGTCTGCTGGATATAGAGTTCCGCATAGTTTTCCGCAAGGATCTCGATGCGGGTGCGGCGCGGTGCCAGCAGGCAGTACGCCTCATGGCGGAAGCAGTCGGGGCGTTCGGCGCGGACTTCCCTGTCCGCATACCGGAACGTTACGTTTCCTTCAAAAAGAAGGACCGCCGTCTCCTTGATCTCGTCATCGATCGTGTAGGAATCGCCCGCTTCCATGACGAGGAGCCCCACGTCCATGCGCGTTCCCAGATCATCTTCCGCCGTATCGATATAAGCATTGTATCCGCGGTGCAGTTCCTTGTTCAGATACATCTGTTCTTCCTCCTTACAGTCCCGTATGTTCCGCGATATAGCGGCGTCCCTTGATGGCATATTCCAGCGGATCCGCCTTCGCCGGATCCTGCTCCGCCTCGACGAGCAGCCAGCCCTCGTAGCCGGCTTCCGAAAGCAGGCGGAAGACCGGGTCGAAATTGACGTCTCCGTCGCCCGGCACCGTGAATGCGCCTTCGCGCACGGCCTGAAGAAAGCTCCAGCCGTTTTCCCGCGCCTTCCTGACGACGTCCAGGCGCATGTCCTTCAGATGCACGTGCCCGACGCGGTCCACGTATTTTTTCAGCATGGCCAGGGGATCCTCACCCGCAAAGGTAAAGTGGCCGGTGTCGTAGCACAGGAACACATAGCGCGGATCGGTATTTGCCATCATGCGGTCCGTTTCGGCCGCAGTCTGGACCACGGTCCCCATGTGGTGGTGGTAGCAGAGTTTGAAGCCCCGCTCCGCCGCCGCCTTGCCGAGAGCGTTGAGACCGCTGCAGAGCCGCTCCCACTCATCATCATTCATCACGTGCTTAAACCCGCCGGTCAGGATGGGGACGTCCGTCTTTCCCTGGATCGACCAACTCTGCTCCGATACGTTGATCCGGTCGGCGCCGACGGCCGCGAGGAAATCCAGTTCCTTCTCAAAATCCGCCAGGTTGTCTTCCAGCGGCTTCGTCAGCAGGAAGGAGGAGAACCAGCGGCTCGCGATCCGCATGCCGCGCAGATCCAGTTCCCACTTCAGTTCAGCCGGATCCTTCGGATATTTGTTGCCGATCTCGCAGCCCGTGAAGCCGGCGAGCGCCATTTCGCTTACCGTCTGGCGGAAGGTATTCTCTGCGCCGAGTTCCGGCATGTCGTCGTTGCACCAGCCGATGGGGGCGATGCCGAGTTTAACTTTTTCAGGGTCGAATAAGCGCATGCTCATGCTCCTTCGGACCGTCCCGGGGCGGTCCCTTTTCTTTTCGGGCAGGCCGGAGCCTGCCGCAGGATATCATTTCCGGACGATCTTCGGCAGGGTCGAGCCGCCGTACGGCATGCTGAGAACGCGCGCGTCCGGGCCGAGTTTTGCAAAGGCGCGGTCGAGCGCCGCCTGCGCCGACGGCTGCGGCTCAAGGAAGATCGAGCGGACGAAATCATCGTCCAGTTCGCTGACGAGGTCCACCTCCGCGCGTTCCAGCACCATTGCGATTGCCGCCGCCTTATGGCCGCCCAGCCTGAATTCGCGGCGGATCCGCTTGATCAGGGACCGTGCCGTGGGCGCCGCCGTCATCCATTCCTCGAAGGTCTTTTCCCCGAGGCCTTCCCGGCAGGAGCCGATCAGGATGATGATGCCGCCGTCTTTTACGGCATGTTTCGCGTTGTCCAGCGCTTTCTGCGTCTGATAGAGGTTCAGGTCCTTCGGCGCTCCGCCCTGCGAGACCAGGACGATGTCCGCAGCCTCCTGCAGTTCGATGCGGTACAGCTTATCCAGGAAAGCGCAGCCCTCACGGTGCGCAAGCACGGGATCGCCGGCCACGGCCTTCAGGATCTCCTTGTGCTCCGACAGGACCACGTTCAGGATGAAATCGATGCCAACCATTCTGCCGGCTTCTTCGATGTCATGGCGGAGGGGATTGTTCTCCAGCGATCCCGCGCAGCATTCCGGCAGGATCATGCGGCTGTGGTTCGCCTGAATGGCCGCCCGTGTGGAACAGCCAGGCATGACCGCCTTGGCGCCGCCGGAGTATCCGGCAAAGTAGTGATATTCAATATTGCCGAGGCAGATCCTTCTGTCTGCCTCCGCGACAGTTCGCGTCATGTCGACCGGCGTCCCGTAGGACGTCGTCCCGTAAGAAACGCAGTCATCCGGATCGCTGTCAATGCAGCGGATCTCGCGGAAGGCGCGCTCGCCGGCAAGGCGCCTGTGTTCCTCTTCGCTCTGGCGTCTGTGGCTTCCCAGGGCGAAGACGAGGGTGATGTCCTCCGGCTTCACGCCGCCGGCGTACAGTTCTTCCAGAAGGAGCGGCATGACCTTCGCCGTCGGCATGGGACGGGTAACGTCGCTCGTGATGACGGCGATTTTCTCCCCGGGATGCACGATGTCCCGAAGACGCGGGGTACCGATCGGTTCGCGCAGGGCGCGGGCGACCTCCTCCGCCTCCGGAAGTCCCGGCGGAACAGGGTTTGCATGGAGCTCCCCGATGAGATTCTTTTCCGGGACCTCCACTTCCTGAAAACCGTTTCCGAAACCGTAGCGCAGCTTCATTGTCCTTCTGTCTCCCTGATCATTTTTCGAGGCATGCTTCGCGTCTTCCTTCCGACTGAACAGCCGCTCACAGCGGCAGTCCCGAGCCGTGGCGCAGTGCCTTTACGACCGGCAGTTCCTCGCCGCTCAGGAAGCGGATGAGTGCGCCGCCGCCCGTGCAGATGTAGCCCATCTTATCCGTCATGCCGTACTTTTCGGTCGCGGCGATCGAGTCGCCGCCGCCGACCACGGTAAAGCCTTCCGTATCTGCCAGCGCCTGCCAGACCGCCTTCGTGCCGAGTTCGGTCTCCGGCTTCTCAAAGATGCCCATGGGTCCGTTCACGAAAACCGTCCTTGCCGCCAGGATCTTCTCCCGGTACAGAGCTGCCGTCCGTGAACCGATGTCCACGGCTGCAGCGCCGTCCGGGATCTCCCCGACCGCCGCCTCTTTCCGCAGCCCGTCTTCCGTCCAGGCGAGATCCTCAGGCAGCACGATCTTATCCCCGTACGCTTCGTACAGTTCCTTCGCCTTCGGGTAAAACTCGGTGTAGTTGGAGGCTTCGATGAAATCTTCGCTTCCCTTCCCGATCTTCCTTCCGAGCGCGATCAGGAAAATGTTCGCGGCGAGGCCGCCGGTCAGGATCTCATCCGCAGTGCCGCGCGAAAGCACGGTCTCCATCATGCGGAAGGCATCGGAGATCTTGGCGCCGCCGAGCACAAAGACGCAGGGACGATCCGGCGCTTCCATCACGCCGGAAACGGTGCAGTATTCCTGTTCGAAGAGCCGCCCCATGGCCGAAGGCAGGACCTGCTCAAAGCCGCAGAGGCTCGGCTGGTCGCGGTGCGCGGCTGCGAAAGCATCGCAGACGTAGAGGTCCGCGAGCGGCGCCAGTTTTTCCACGAGCAGGGTCTTCGCCTGCTGCTCATGCGTAAGGCGCAGCTTCATTTCGAAGAGGGTCTGCTCCTCCGCGACGAAGCGCACGTTGTCGAGAAGGAGGATCTCCCCTTCCTTAAGGGCCCGGATCGCTTCGCGGGCGGCGGGGCCGCAGACGTCGTCGATCCATTTCACTTCCCTGCCGAGCAGCTCGGCAAGGACCTTCGCGTGCGGCCTCGTCGTGTAGAAATTCTTGTATTCGATGTCGCTGCCCTGGTGCGCCATGAGCACGAGCTTCGCGCCCCTGTACGCAAGTTCCCGGACCGTCGGCACGCAGGCCCGGATCCGATTGATGCTTTTCAGGGCATCCTTTTCGCGGTCTACCGGCTGGTTGATGTCCACCCGGCACAGGACCGTTTTTCCTTTCACATCGATCTCGTCCAGCGTTCTGATCCCGAAGCGCATCGTTCTCCCTCCGGCCTTATTTGAAACGGCCGATCTTCAGATATTTGTTGGTCTCGGCAGTTCCTTCTTCGCGGGTCAGCTGCATCTTCATCGCGGCGCGGATCGCATCCATGGTCTCGGGGATCGTGACGCTCTCCTGCGGGATGTTGATCGCATACATGATGTCGTTCCCGCTCTCCACGATGCTGTCTTCCCAGAGGCCGATCTCATACATGTCGCCGCGGCGGTTGCCGAGATCCCGGGCATATTTGAACAGGGACGCATTGCCCTTAAAGCCTTCGTCAATGGTGACGGTGCGGATGCGCGGATGGGCGCGGAAGACTTCGAGCGCCTGCTCGCGGGTGATCTTCTTTCCGTCCTTCGCGGTCGCCAGCACGGTGATGATGTGGCCGTGGGTGACCGGCGTATGGACCAGGATGCCGGTCGCTTCCACGTGCGGCATGATGGTCATCAGGTCAAGCGCCTGGTGGGACGGCGCCTTGTCGATCTGCAGGGCGTTCGTCAGTCCGCGGTGATAGTCGCCCGGATCGGCCACGCGGCGGATGATCGTGATCGCGACCTTCTCGATGCCGATGGCGCGGTCGAGCGCGTCCACGGTCCGGATGAGACCGGTCGTGTTGCAGCTCGTCAGTTTCAGGTAATCGACGCCCACGCCCTTTTCGTAGTTGGCGTAGCCGTGGAAGAAAACGTCCGCCACGGAATTGGCTTCGCCGCCCTGAAAGATGGCCTTGACGCCGAGTTTTTCATAGATCAGTTTGTTCTTCGCGCCGACGCCGCCCGGGGAGGAGTCGAGCATGATGTCCACGTTCCGGCACAGGTCCTCAAATGTCCCGGCGACGGGGATGTCATACTTTGCGAAGGCCGCGGGATCAGCCCCGTCGACCAGATAGAGCTTGTATTCCACATCGTTCGCGCCGATCATGTCATTTTCACGCAGCGCGCGGATGGAAAGCGAAGGAACGAGATCCGCGATCCCGACCAGTTCCATGTCTCCCTGCATGGCGACGCCGTCCGCAAGGCGCTGCCCGATGGTGCCGTAACCGGCTACGCCGACTCTGACTTTTGCCATAATGATTTCCTCCTGGATTATTTGATCTCGTCGATCCGGACCGCGCGGTGCTCATCCATGGACTTTTTGCAGGCGATCGCCAGCTTCACGGAGATGAGGCCGGCTTCGATCCCGGCTTCGGGTTCGGTATCGTTCACGATGCAGTCGATGAAACTCCTGATCTCTTCCTGATAGGCGCCCATGTAGCGTTCCAGGAAGAACCAGAGCGGTTTTTCGGAAATGATGCCGTCCGCCGTGGAAAGCACCGTGTTGTTCGCGGCGTCGTTGCTGCTCGTGATGCAGCCCTTGGAGCCGAAAACTTCGCCGCGCTGGTCATAGCCGTAGACCGCCTTGCGGCAGCCGTCGATCGCGGCAAGCGCGCCGCCCTTAAGCTTCGCAGAAATGACGACGGTGTCCACGTCGCCGGCCTTCCCGATCTCGGGATCCACGAGGTTCGCGCCGTAAGCCGTCACCTCTTCGACCTCGTCGCCGGAAAGATAGCGCAGCATGTCAAGGTCGTGGATCATCATGTCGAGGAAGATGCCGCCGGATACGGCCACGTAGGCAGGCGACGGCGGTTCGGGGTCGCGGGAACTGATGCGGATGAATTCGACCTTGCCGATCTTTCCGTCCTCGACGGCCTTCCGGATCGCGCGGTAGTTGTGGTCGAAGCGGCGGTTGAAACCGACCTGGTATTTGATCTTCTTCGGAGAAGCTTCAAGTGCGGCCTTCACCTCTTCGATCCTCCCGAGCGAGTGGTCGACGGGCTTTTCGCAGAAGACGTGCTTGCCGGCGCGGATCGCTTCGATGGACAGCGGCGCGTGCTGGTCAGTGGAGGCGCAGATGAGGACCGCATCGATGCGGGGATCGTCCAGGATCTCGTGATAGTCCTTCGTGATCTTCTCCACGCCTGCATTTTCCAGCCACGCGGCGACCTCGGGTTTCATGTAAGGATCGGCAACGGCGAGGACACGAGCCTCGGGCACGCCGGTCATGATGCTCTTCATGTGGACCTGGCCGATGCGGCCGGCTCCGATGATGCCAACATTGATCATATCGATGTATACTCCTTTTCCTCTGTCATCCTGAGGATCATTTTCTGCCTTGCTTATTCTCCGTAGATCTCGCCTTTGCCTTCGGTCAGGGAACGGTAGGCCCGCTCGACCTTGGCCCAGTTCTGGTCGCGGTCCAGCGCGACGCCTCTGCCCACGCCCGAAACGATGACGCCGGAGCCGATTTCTTCGATCTGCCCGCCGAACTCGCGGAGGAGCGCCGGTGCGCTGCCGGGCTGCGTGGAACGGCCGTCGAAGATCACGTGCACGTACACCTCCTTCAGGCCTTCCGCTTCCGCCATCTTCAGCACGCCGAGCGGATAGTCCACCGAGCCGTGTGAGGATTTCTTCGTGAGCAGGCCGAGGACGTGCAGCGCGCTGCCGCGGGCCTTCACGTCCCGGATGGTCTTCAGGAAGACAGGATTCTCATAGAAGGAACCGTCCTTCATCGCATTGTCCAGACGGACGTCGTCCTGCAGGACCACGCGGCCGGAGCCGAGGTTGATGTGGCCGGCTTCGGAGTTGCCGGTCTTGCCTTCCGCAAGGCCTACGGCGGGGCCTGAAGCATCGAGCTGCGCCGTCGGGTTTTCACTGACCAGCGCGTTCCATACCGGCATCGGTTCGGTCGCAAGCGGATTGTCCTTCGTCGGGGAATCCAGTCCCCAGCCGTCCAGGATGAGGAGCAGGACCTTGCCGCCGGTCTTCTCAAAAGCGAAAAGCGGTGAACCGGTCATTTCCTTCGGCTGCGGAAGCCCCATCGCGGACAGGACGGTCGGCGCGACGTCGCAGAGTTTTCCACGGTTGGTGAGGCGCCTGATTCCCTCGCCCACGGCGCTGATCGCAACCAGGTTCGTGGTATGCGCCCCGTGAGGCTTGCCGTCGCCGGTCCGAAGGGTCTCGATGTTGCCGTGGTCGGCGGTCACGAAGACGGTATAGCCTTCTTCACGGGCGGTCTTCAGGGTCTCGCCGAGGTATTTGTCTACCGCCGTGACAGCCCTGCGCTTCGCGTCGTCGCTTGCGGTATGGCCGATGACGTCGCCGTTCGCGAAGTTCGTCACGATGAAGTCATAGCCCTTCCGCAGCGCGTCCCCGAGCGTTTCCGCCACTTTTGGCAGACTCAGTTCCGGCACGGTCTCAAAAGCCACGCCCTTCGGCGAAGGAACGCGGATGTCGTCTTCTCCTGCGTAGGGCGTATTGTTGCCGCCGTTGAAGAAGAAAGTGACGTGGGCGTATTTTTCGCTTTCAGCCAGATGCAGCTGGGTCTTCCCGGCTTCGGAAAGGACCTGCGCGAGGCCCATCTGCACCTTGGACGGGGCGAAGGCGATCGGCAGGTAGGTGTATTTTTCATTGTACATCGTCAGGATCACGAAATCCAGCGGATCTATCTTTTCCCGCACGAATCCCGGGAACGCCGGATCCGTAAAGGCATCGGTCAGTTCGACCTCGCGTTCTCCTCTGCGGCAGCAGAAAATGACACCGTCGCCGGGCTTCACGGTCCCGACGGGCGCACCGCCCTCCCACAGATTCAGCGGCTCCAGATGGTAATCCGTCTTCCCGCTCTCATAGACTTTCTCCACCGCTTTCGCCAGGGCTTCGCCGCCGGCTTTCAGGTATTTGCTCATGGTCTGTCAGTCTCTCCTTTCACCGCGTTCCGGAAGGTATTTTCCTTCTCCGGGGAACAGGTCCAACAGTTCACTGAAATGATGGATGAAGCAGTCAGGCTTGTTTTCTTCATTGAAGGTCATGGGCAGGCCGCCCGGATAGTCCGCCGCCACCGTGCCCGCAAAACCGGTCTGCTTTGCGCCGAGGATGTCGCGCTTTAAATTGTCGCCGACAAAAACGCTCTCTTCAGGCCGCACGCCGGCCTCGTCCAGAGCCAGATAATAGATGGCCGGATGAGGTTTTCTGAGCAAGGTCACGGAGGACTGCTGCACGGTGCAGAACAAATCGCGGATGCCGTCCTTCTCCAGCCATTCGTCGATTTCCACGGTCCCGATCAGGTCGCTGATGATGCCAACCAGATAACCGCGCTTCCGAAGTTCTCGGACGGTCTCGATGCCGCCCGGAACGACCACGCGCTCGCCCTTCGCGCGCCGGAACTGATAGGTCAGTTCCACGGCGTTCTTCTCAATGTATTTCCGGTCCAGTTCAGGCACCAGCCAGCGGGTCCACAGGACCTTCTCGGGCGCCTCGCACATGAAGCGCAGGGCCCATTTGCGGTACTCGTCATAGCGTTTGTTCAGAAAATCGTAGTAGGCGTCGGGATCCATGTCCGTCCCGCAGATCTTCGCGATGCGGACACGCGCTGCATGATAGAAGGGTTCATTTTCCTCCACGATGCGGAAGGTGCCTCCCAGATCCAGGAAGACCGCTTTGATATTCTTCATCTCAGACTCTCCTTATCTTGTCCCAGGCCACGTGCGGCGCTGCCGGGAAGATCTCCTTCAGTTCGTTGAAATCGAAAATGACGGCGTCAGGCCGGTTCTCGTCGGTGATCGTTTCCTTTGCCAGTTTCTCCGGCGTGGTATAGAGGATGAACATGCCGTAGCCCGCAAGGCGCGTGCCTTCGACGTCGCGCTTTAAGTTGTCGCCGATGTAGACGCAGCGCTCCGGTTTTACGCCCAGGAGGTCGCAGGCCTTGTTGGAAATGGCCGGATCGGGCTTGCGGATGCCTTCGACGCAGGAAAGGAGCACGGCGCCGAAGTATTTCTCCAGACCGTCGGCCTTCAGCCAGCGCGGGATCTCCTGCGAGGTGACCAGGTTGCTGATGATGCCGAGCTTGTAGCCGTTCGCGTACAAGTCCTTGATGGACTGCGCGCCGTTCGGAGCGACCACTCTGCGTCCGTCCTTGTTGCGGTATTCGATGGTCAGCTCGATCGCGTTCTTTTTGATGAGTTCGCGGTCGTATTCGGGCGTGAGCCATTTGGTCCACAGTTCCTCTTCGGGCGCTTCCTTCATGGTCTCGAAGCACCATTTGCGGTAGCCCGCATAGCGGTAGTCCAGAAACTTGCAGAACTCGTCGGGATCGCCCTTCTCGCCGCACATCTCGGCGATCTTGCGGCGGGCTTCGGCCTCAAAGGCTGCATCCCGTTCGACCAGGCGGAGCGTGCCGCCCAGATCGTAGAAAATCGCATCAAATTCTCTTTCCATGTCGTCCTTCTTTCACTTAAGCGGCGGGAAGATGTCCAGCAGCTCGGATATTCTGGTGATCGTATAGTCCGGATGCAGGGTGATCTCCTGCGGTTCCTTCGCAATCGTGTCCGGCTCGTCGATGCGGATCATCAGTGCGAAGCCGGCGTCGCGGGTCCCCTGCACGTCGCGGATGGGGTTGTCGCCTACGTAGGCGCAGTTTTCTTCCTTCTTGCCGATGGCCCGGCAGGCCAGATGGTAGATGGCCGGATCGGGCTTGCGAATACGGACCTTCGAGGAGAGGATGACAGCCTTGAAATAGTGGGCCACGCCGTCGGCAATCATCCAGTCGGGGATCTCGGTCTCCGTGATGGTGTTGGCGATGATGCCCAGGGTATAGCCGCGGCGGTCCAGCTCAATGATGGTATCCTTCACGTCTTCGCGCGGAACGCGGCGGCCGTCATGGTCACGCCAGAGTCTCGTGAGGCGTCCCGCATGCCTGCAGACCAGTTCGGGATCGTAATCCGGCAGCAGGTGCTGGTTCCACAATTCCATCTCGCCCGCATCGATCCAGGTCTTCTTGGCTTCCTTGCGGTATTTTTTCCAGTTAGCTTCCAGCTTTTCGAAAAACACTTCCTTCGGTTCGGTCGCGCCGACCAGCCGCATCAGTTCCGCCTCTGCGGCGTCGGAGAATTCCTTATCGGGGATGACGATGCGCAGCGTATTGCCTACGTCAAAGAAGATGGTGTCTGTCATGTTCCTGGCTCCTTTTCTGTGTTATTCCTTTATGTGCGGCAGCTGTCCGTTGACCTTTCGGATGATGGCGGGCAGCTCGTCAAGTTCGTGAATGACAAAATCCGCTTTCGGCGCGTCCGGCCTTCCCAGGAACGCCGCATCGCGGTGGGCGATGGACGGATTGTCGATGCGGATGTTCAGTCCCAGCCCCGCGTTCGCCGCGCCTAGCACGTCACGCGAGATCGTATCGCCGACATAGCCGGTCTCCGGCGCGGAGATGCCCATCTCCTGCATCGCGGTCACAAAGATGCGCGGATCGGGCTTGCGGATGCCGGTACTGCTCGACATGACCACGCATTCCATAAGGCCGTCGATACCGTATTCCGCAAGGACGCACGGTACGAGCGTGGTCGAAATGATGTTGGAAACGACCCCCATGCGGATGCCCATGCCGTGCAGGGTAAGCAGCGTTTCCCTGAGCCGCGGCCGCGGCGTGTTGACGACGCGCTCCCGGTCATAGTAAAAACTCAGTTCCTCGGCAAAGGGTGCGAGGGTCTCCGGCGCGAGGCCGAACTCCCTGAGATACCAGCGGCTCCAGATCTCGGGCTGGGGCAGTTCCCGCAGCGACTTCTCGCTCCAGTGCTTGTATTCTTCGCCGTTCACCGCAAGGATCCCGTTCAGTTTTTCCGCGTCGGTATCCAGAAAGATCCCGTGTTCTTCCAGGATCCGGAGCAGATGGGTGCAGAAATCGAGGCGTGACTTTCGTGTATGTTCCACGGTATGGAGCGTTCCGCCCAGATCAAACAGCAGTGCCTTAATCATTTTCCGTCCCGTCCTGTCGCCTGTTTTACGCAAACGTTTACGTTACCTGTATTATAATATGGTAATTTCCGTTTGTCAATGCGGAAATTCAGGATGAAAATGATCTTTTTCTGCCCGCGGCGCGTTGACATTCCCGCTTATCTGTCGTAAAATAACTTAAACGTTTACAGTATTGTAATTTCAACGAATTTTACCCCTTCGGAGTGTGTTTCATGGCTTCCGTTACCCTGAAAGATGTCTCAAAAGTCGCCGGCGTCTCCTACGCTACGGTCTCGCGTGCCGTTTCCGGCAGTCCCGAGATCAGCGAAGAGACCCGCCGCCGCATCCTCAAGATCTGCAAGGAGATGGGCTATACGCCGAATTCCATCGCCCGTTCGATGGTCAAGCGCTGTACGAACATCCTCGGCCTAATCGTGCCCAGTCTGAACAACCCGTTCATGAGTGAGCTGACGGCCGACCTGGAGATCTATGCCCGCAACCGCGGCTACAACCTGATGGTCTGCAATTCCTCCTATGACCACGACCTGGAACTGGAGGTCTTCTCCCTCCTCATCGGCCGCCAGGTGGACGGGGTCATCATGATCCCCGTAGGCCACGAGCCTTACGATTCCCTGAGCGCGCTGACGCGCCAGGTGCCCACCGTTTTTATCAGCGAGAACATGCAGAACTATCCGGAAAACTACGTCTCCGTGGACAATTTCCGCGGCATGCAGATCGCGACGGAGTACCTCTGCTCCCTGGGGCACCGTGAGATCCTGTATTTCGGTGCCCGCTCGGATTCAAAGACCCATGAGCTCCGCCTGGAGGGATACCTCTCCTCCTGTGAAAAGCTCGGTCTTGCTCCGCACGTCCTGCGCAGCAGCTATTCACGCAGCTCGCGGGAAGTCGGCTATACGCTTGCGAGCGACTATTTCTCCCGGCCGCGTCAGGAAACAGCGATTCTCTGCTCGGCGGACATGCTGGCCATCGGGGTCAAGCAGGCCGCCTACGAAGCCGGGATCCGCATTCCGAAGGACGTCTCTCTGATGGGCTTCGACAACATCTCCTTCTCCGCCCTGCCGGAGATCGACCTGACCACGATCAACCAGCCCACGCAGCAGATGGCCACCTCTGCGGTCGACATGCTGCTGGACCATATCCGGGACCCTGAGGCCGCGCATACCCGCCTGATCCTGCCGCCGTCCCTCATCGAGCGGAAATCCTGCCGCCCGATAAAAGCATAGGAGGCGTGTTATGTACCGCTATGAGCTTCATCTGCACACCATGGAAACGAGCCGATGCGGGCACGTCCGGGCAGCCGACCAGGTTCGGACATATCACGGGCTCGGCTATCAGGGACTCTGTGTGACGGACCATCTGCACCGCGAATATCTGAGCCTGATGGACTGTCACGATGACTGGAAGGCCTGTATGGACCGCTATCTTTACGGTTACCGCCTTGCGCGGAAAGAAGGAGAGCAGCTCGGCATGGATATCATTTTCGGTGTGGAGCTGCGCTTCCCCGAAAATGAAAGCGACTATCTGATTTTTGGCATCGACGAGAACTGGCTTTATCAGCATCCTTTCATCACTGAAATGGATCATCAGTCCTTCTTCGACCGCTTTAAGGACGAAGTCCTGATCATCCACGCGCATCCGTACCGAAACAATGATACGGTCTTTTATGACTGTGTTCACGGGCTGGAGGTCGCCAACTGCAACCCGCGCCACGACAGCCGGAACGAGCTTGCGCTCGCGCTCGCGAAAGCGAATCCTCATCTCTTCCGGACCGTAGGTTCAGATGCCCACCGCAAGGGCGATGAAGGCCGCTCGGCCATTCTGACCGAAGTCCGCATCCCTGACTCTTATGCCCTGAAAGACATTATCACCTCTGGCGCCTATACGCTCTGGTGCCCGGAATATGAATACATCCTGAAAGAATGTGAGGCAATTTCCCATGTATGACCTTATGATCATCGGACAGATCACCCGCGACCACAACATCGACTGGGACGGACGCGAAGAATTCCGCGCAGGCGGCGCCGTGACATTCTCCGGTCATGCCGCTGCGGCGCTGGGGCACCGCGTTGCCGTCCTGCCCAAGGGTGATCCTGCCCTCGTCGATCCTTTTGAAGTTTTTAAAGGCAGCAGGGTCGCCGGGATCTTCCCCGTCGCTTCTGCCTCCTGCACAGAGATGCAGAACACCTATTTTACCGCTGACCGCGAACGCCGCCGCTGCCTCTGCACACGGATGATCGAACCCTACCGTCCGGAAGACATCCCGGAGGAAAAGGCGCGCATCTACCATCTGGCCGGACTGGTCGCCGGCGATATCGGCCCGGATATGATCAGGGCCTGCGCCGCCCTCGGCGATACGGCGCTCGACGTGCAGGCCGTCCTGCGCTGCCGGAACGAAGACGGAACACTCGAGCTCCGCGACTGGCCGGAAAAGAAAGAATACCTGCCGCTCATCCGTTATCTGAAGACCGATGCCGCCGAAGCCGAGGTCCTGACCGGGACCGATGACCGCGAAAAAGCCGCCTTCCTGCTCTGCGAATGGGGCGCGAAGGAGGTCCTGATCACCCACAATACCGAAGCCATCGTCTGCGACGGCAGGACCGTTTTCCGCGCGCCGCTGAAGGCCCGGAACCTTTCCGGCCGGACCGGCAGAGGCGATACGACCTTCGCCGGCTATCTCGGGGAGCGGCTTCACCGGAGCATTCCCGAAGCCCTGGAATTTGCCGCCGCTCTTGTCTCCCTGAAGATGGAGACGCCCGGTCCCTTCACGGGGACGCGGGAGGACGTCGAGAACTATATCCGGGAGTTTTACCGCTGACCTGCGGCACGAAAAAGAGGAGGCGTTCCCCTGCGGAATGCCTCCTCTTTTCGTCAGGCTGCAATTCAGCCCTCCATTTCGAAACTGATCTTCTGTACACCGTCCATGGCTTCCAGAAAACCGGTCACGTCGCTGATCGTCATTTCACGGCCGATCCGCAGTTCCAATTCATATGTCGTGCTTCCGTTCTCGTTGCGTTCGATCTTGACATCCGTGATCTGGATCCCGTTTGCCTCCAGATACTCATCCAGTTGTTTTCGGAAAACCTTCGGCTCTGACGTCGTGCAGCACATCCTGCTTAACGTCGTCGAGTCACCGCCGATCGTATGCCGGTGCATGATGATCTGAATCACCGCCACGACAGCCGTAGTCAGGATCCCGAGGATATACATGCCGCTGCCGATGGCCAGTCCGATCCCGGCTGTTGCCCAGATGCCTGCCGCTGTGGTAAGGCCTTTGATGGTATTGCCGTTGCGGAAAATGATGCCTGCTCCGAGGAAGGAAACACCGGTGATGATCTGCGCTGCAAGACGAGCCGGATCCGTGCCGTTCGTTCCGACTAAATGCTCGCCGTTCGGACCGATCAGGTCGGCAAAGCCGTATTTGGAGATGATCATGACCATTGCTGCTGCGCAGCACACGATGATATGCGTACGGATGCCGGCTTCCTTGAAGCGTTTGCTGCGTTCAAAGCCGATGATTGCACCGCAGACGCAGGCTGCCATGATCCGTGCAAAGAGTTCAAGATGCTGCAGAAGTGAATACTGCTTCAGCAGGCTTCCCGCAAATGTCATATCCGTATCTCCTTTCCGGTCTGTCCGGCTTCGAAAGACAGCCGGGCAGGTCCGGCCGGAGCTTTTCCCCGGCCGGGCCGTTTATGTGCAATAAGGAGTGCGGGACAGTCAGTGCCGTTTTTCCGGACGTCAGTCCCTTTGTTCAGTTCAGGGTTCAGGGATTCCAGCCGTCGGTGGTTTCGCCCTTGTCGATGAGCGCCTGCATCTTCGCGATATCTTCCGCGTCATCGTTTTCTTCGGCTTCCCACGCAGCGGGATCGGTGCCGTCCTTCATGGACAGTTTCTCAAAGTTGTACAGAATGCCGACCTGCCAGATCACTTCTTCGCCGTCTTCAAAAACGACCTTCACTTCCATGTTGGTCTTGTCGGGACGGATGATGTAGATGTATTTCTCGTAGTTGGCCTTGTCGGCGTCCTTGTCCTTCCAGCCGGCTTCGACAACGCTCTTACCTTCGTCTTCGCCGCCGACATAGATGTACACTTCGTTGATGGTCTTGCCGGTCTTGTTCTTGATGTTCAGCGCAAGATCGTGCAGTTCAGAGTCGACCGTTTCCGGATACCAGCCGTCGGAGGTGACGCCAGCTTCTTCCAGCTTGTCAAGTTCAGCAAGGATCTCGGCATCGTCTTCCTGTTCCTGTTCCCACTGGGAAACGTCGGTGCCCTTCTTCATGGACAGTTTGTCATAGAAGGCAAGGCCGTCGGGCAGGGTCCAGGTCGCCGTTTCGCCGTCGGAAAAGACCACGTACACTTCGAAAGGAGCGGTATCCTTGCGGATGATGTAGATGCTCTTTTCGTAGTTGTCCTTGTCTTCGTCCTTGTCTTTCCAGCCGGCTTCGATCACGCTCGCGCCCTTGTCGTCACCCGCAGGGTAGATGTAGACTTCGTCAATGGTCTTGCCGGTCTTGTTCTTGATGTTCAGGCCGTAGCCGATGTAGGTGTCGACTTCGCTGTCCGGTTCTTCAGTGCTTTCCTCGGGTTCGGTCGGTTCTTCGGCCTCTTCACCACCGGGCACCGCGATCTTCGCAAGCCGGGCTCTCGCCTCTTCGACCTTCGCGGCGTCAACCTTCGGCGCGCCGTCATAGACGGGGTACCACTGGTCGACGATCAGGCCCTTTGCCAGAGATTCGGCCAGATACTGCAGAGGTTCGGGATCGCCGTCGTCATACTGGACCTTGATGTCGTACTTGTCTTCGGCATTCTTCAGGGAGATCTCGTTCGGCAGATGGCCGTCGCCGTCCGGCTTGAACCAGTCTTCGATCGGATAGGTGATGTCCGTGCCGTCTTCAAACTTCACGTACATGTTGTAGTTGTCGGTGTGCGGACGGATGAAGCACTTGAACAGGTACATGCCGCCTTCCTTGGCCTTGCCGGGCATCAGGGAAGCCATCTTTTCGCCGGCCTCGTTATAAAGGTAGTCGATCATGTTGTTGTAGGCATCCTTGTCGCCGCCGTCTTCAAAGAAGCGGACGTCCACGATGTTCTTGCCGGTCTTGTTCTTGAATTCGACCGGGATCAGTTCGTAGCCGGGATAGAAGTTATCGGCGGTCTTGCCGACGGCCACGGCCAGATCCATCGCAGCCTGGTCTTCCGCCTTGTCTTCGATCTCGACTTCCCAGGCGGCGGGATCAACACCGTCCTTCATGGAGATCTTGGTGTACATCGCCAGCTTGCCGAGGTCCTTCTTCACTTCCTTGCCGTCTTCGAAGACGACCTTCAGTTCGAATTCCGCGTCAGCCTTACGGACGATGTAGATGTTCTTCTCGTAGTTTTCCTTGTCAGCGTCCTTGTCTTTCCAGCCGGGAGCCACTACGCTGCCGCCTGCTTCGCCGCCTTTTTCATAGATATAGACCTCGTTGATGACGGCGCCGGTCTTGTTCTTGATGTTCAGACCGAGCGAGGTATATTTCGTCTCGGGAACGGCCGGTTCCGTCGGGGCTTCCGTCGGCGCAGCGGTGGGTGCTGCGGTGGGCGCTTCCGTGGTCTTCGGCGGCTCCGTCGGCGCCGGAGTCGTTTCCTTCTGTCCGCCGCAGGCAGCCAGTCCGAGGACCATCACCAGCGTCAGCATGATGGCGAGTAACTTTTTCATGGTTTTCCTCCTCATTGTGATTCTCTTATCATCACTTTACCCACGGGTAAAGCTGGGGTCGTCATTCATATCGGCAGCTGATCCTGCCGTCTTCCGCGATCGTAAAGCAGATCCCGTTGTGTGTCGCTTCCGGCATGCATTTCATGGCCCGGTTCTCCGTGCAGAGGACCTGCGGGACGTATTTCTGCAGCATGCAGGCAGTTTCCTCATGCGGCCTTTCCTTTTTGCCCTTTTCGTCGTTCTCGCAGGAGATGACGGCATACTGCGGCGAAAGCTTCCGGACTGCCTTTTCTGTCAGTGATTTCACGTCGCCGTGATGGGGGACCTTGAAAATGTCGCAGGGTGCAATGTCTTCTTCAAAGTCCGAAGCATAGCGGTCGCCGCTGATGAGGATGCTGCGCCCCGCGTATTCAAAGCGGAGCATCAGGGAGGCGATATTCCGCTCCTTGGCGGTCTGCCGGCAGAGATCATAAGACACGTCTTCGCCGCGGTACAGGGCGTCAAAGACTGCCTTCTGCCTTTCGCGGACTTCGCGGCAGGGACAGATGACCGTCATCCGGAGCATCTCCGTCAGCTGCTTCGTGCCTTCCGGCAGGACTTCCGTGACCGTTCCGCGGGCCTTTGCTTCATCCGTCAGTTCGCGGATGACGTTCATCATGTGGCGCAGGCCGTTCACCGTCTTGTCCGGCGAGGTAAAGGAACGCGGCACGTAGCGCGCACCTTCCGGCGGCAGGGTCATCATGTCGAGCCGGTCCGTCGGGAATTCATGGAGGATCCGCAGCGCGCCGCCGATGTGGTCGATATGCGGATGGGTGATGATCATCCGGTCGAGATGGCGGATCCCGCGCGCCATCAGATGGTCCAGCGCATCCTTCCGCAGAGATCCTTCACGGGCTTCCACGTAGGGGCGGCCGGCATCCGCAAGCAGGGTATAGTCCGGCTTTCCCTCCCGCATCTCGCGGATCAGGACCGCGTCGCCGTCACCGACATTTCCGAAATAGATCTCCAGCATTCATCTGTACCAGGAAGGGCGTTCCTTAGCTTTCTGCTCCGCGGCGGCGGCCTCCTGCGCTTTTTTCCGGCGCTCACGGCGGTGAAGGATCCAGGCGGGGATCCCGCCGGTCACGACCGCGCAAAGTGCCGGAAGGCCCAGCAGGGCCATGAACAGGCCGTATTCCGTGCGGGCATCCGACCAATCGATCAGAAGCAGGGCAAAGAGCATGGACGCGATCAGCAGGGCCGCCATCCACAGATAAGCCGCCAGCGCCAGTTTTCCCTTCTTCTTCAGGAGTTTTCGGATCAGCAGGCAGACGAGGCTTCCGGCCAGGGCCGGCAGGATGTACTCGGCAATGTTCCGCACCGTGACCGAACAGCCGGAAAAGAGCCTTTCGACAGGTCCGAGCAGAAGGATATACGCCGCAAGGTAGGTCACGGTGAACAGGATCGCCAGCAAAAAGGAATAGAGAAGATCGGCGCTCTTCGGCTTCCCGTTCTCCTCGAAGAACAGGTTCCGGAGAAAGCCGTCCAGTTTCTGCTGAAATTTCGACCGTTCCTTTGCCATGCCGCTCCTTGTTCCCGTCCCGCGGACTGCTTTTCCCGCGCGGGCTGCTTATCCTTAAGGCTTACCGGGTGCTGTTCCAGAGGTTCCAGTAAGCCTTCACGTTCGGGTAGTTTTTGTAAATGTTCTCATAATCCGGGGCGGTCAGGTTGACTGCATCGTAGGTAATGCCGGATTTTTTGTATTCCACGTCGTCGCGCACGGACCAGTGGCCGAGCTTGTCGAAAACGGTGTAGCAGCCGCTCTGGCCGTCATCGCCGCCCATCAGGAACTTGATGTAGAGGCGCGCGCCCGCGGGGTTGTCGCAGCCGCTGACCACGTAGGAATAGGCAGCCGCGTCCTGCGCGGTGTAGGGTTCGAGGCCGGTGACCCAGGCGATATCCATGCCGCCCGCGCCCTGGGACTGCTTGGAGTTGTCCAGTTTGGAAGCGGAGCACAGACCGAGCGTCGGGCCGTTCACGGAATCGTGTACGGCTTCCACGACCGCGTCACCGTCAGCAAGCGGGGTGATGGTCATCTGCGAGAAGCGCCAGAAAAGTTCGACACCGGCGTTGTTTTCCGGCAGTTCCATCACGCCGGGGGTGTTCTTCAGGTGGCTGTGGTAGGTATAGACCAGATCCTTGCCGTACTGTTTCTTATACTGTTCCGCCAGCTTGTCGCTGTCGGAAATGAGCTGTGCCCACAGCGCGGCGTAGGAAGGCGCCGTGATATCCTTGGAGAAAATGGTCCAGTACTGGGTATTGTTGCCGCTTGCATCCTTATAGGAATGCGTTTCCTCATTGTAGCCCTCGACGATGTCCCACCAGCTCGTGATCGGCACCTTGTCGTACATCCTGGTGTTGTAGAACCAGGGGTTGAAGGTGGAATAGGTCGGCAGGCCGAAACGCAGCATCTCATCGCTGATGTGCGCGCAGACGTCCGCCGGGTAGTAGATCTTGACCAGATCCCACAGCACGTATTCGTTGAAGACCTCACCGGAAGCGTCCTTGACCATCAGCACGTCAGCCATGGGCGTGCCGCTCTGGGCTTCCATCTCGATCTTCGGCATGACCGTGTTCGTATCGCAGGAAATGTATTCGAACTTCAGATCCGGATATTTGTCACGGATGTACTTGCGGGCCGTATCGGCATCCGCCGTGGTGGCGTAAATGGTGATGGTGCCGCCTTCTTTTTTCGCCATCTCGTAAAGTTCGTCCATCGACATGTGGTTCCAGTCGATGCCGTCCTCGCCGATCACGTCGATCGCTTCGCGGCCGGTAATGACCTTGCCGGGACCGTCGTCTTTCGTCGCGGCAGTCGGGTCGTTGTTTCCTCCTCCGCAGGCGGTCAGGCCGAGGATCATGCACAGCGCTGCCAAAGCAGCAAGAATCTTCTTCATCGTTTCCGTCCCTCCTTAAACTTCCGTCAGGATCCGCCGTCAGTCGTCGACGCCGGCTTTATGTTTGGTCTTCGCGAACTTGATCAGTCTTCCTGTCTCTTTATTATATACGTTCATGCGGCCCGGGTGCAAGACCACGAACACCTTCTGGTTCATGTCGTACTCCACAAGGCCGGTCTGGATGGCCAGGAATTCCGTGCCGTCCACGGTCAGGGTGACCAGCGTTTCGCTGCCGGCCGGCTGGTTCGCGTAGACGGTCGCTTCGACCGTATTCTTGTGGTGCGGGTCTTCGGTGTAGATGTCGACCATTTCAGGGCGCAGGCCCAGCACGCAGTCGAATTCCCTGCCCTGCGGGATCTCTTCGTCCGTTTTCAGGCGGTCCTTCGTGAAAACGTATTCGCCGAACGCGCTCTTAACGCGCAGGTCTTCGCCGTCGAGGCGTCCCTTCGCGTCAATGAAGTTGATGCGCGGGTTGCCGATGAAGTCGGCGGCCTGCAGGTCGATCGGGTTGGTGTACAGTTCGAGCGGCGTCGCGATCTGGGAGATCTCGCCTTCCTTGAACAGGGCGATCTTCGTCGACATCGTCAGGGCTTCCACCTGGTCATGCGTGACGTAGATGATCGTGGTGCCGGTCTCGCGGTGCAGGCGCTTAAGTTCCGCGCGCATGTCGATGCGCAGGCGGGCGTCAAGGTTCGACAGCGGTTCGTCCAGAAGCAGGAGCTTCGGGCTGGAGGCGATGGCTCTCGCGATGGCCACGCGCTGCTGCTGGCCGCCGGAAAGTTCGTTCGGATAGCGGCCGCGGTACTCTTCGATCCGCATGGTTTTCAGCGCCTTCATGACCGTCTCTTCGATCTCTTCCTTTTTCATTTTCTTGATCTTCAGGCCGAAGGCGACGTTTTCGAACACCGTCATGTGCGGCCACAGCGCGTAACTCTGGAACACGAGGTTCAGGCCGCGCTTGCTCGGCGCTTCGAAGAAAGCCTTCTCGGCGTCGATGATGGTGCGGCCGTCCATGGTCATCGTGCCGTGCTGTGCCTTTTCCAGGCCGGAGATCACGCGGAGCGTGGTCGTCTTGCCGCAGCCGGAAGGGCCCAGCAGCGTCATGAAATCGCCATCCTCGATGGTCAGGTTGATGTCGCGCAGGACGTGGTTGTCGCCGTAGAATTTATCAATATGCTCCAGTACGATTTTGCTCATGACTGTATTTCCTTTCCGTGCTTACATGCTTTTGCTGACGCTGCCGCCGAACTTATCCGCAATGCGGTTGGTTACGAGGATGAATACGATGATGACGATGCAGATCGCGTCCGCCACCTGCGGCATGGCTTCCTTGGAATAGTCGAAGGCCAGGAAGGACAGGGTGTAGTTCTTCGGGGTCATCAGGATGGCGATCAGGTCCAGTTCCTTCGCAATGCTGATGAAGGAAAGCAGGAAGCCCGACAGGAAACCGTTTTTGGCAAGCGGGATCACGATGCTGCGGATGCGCCGCCAGAAGCCTGCGCCGTTGATCGAGGCGGCTTCTTCAAGCTCCACCGAGATCTGCATCATGTTTGAGGACCCCGAGCGGCTGGCGAAGGGGAAGTGCTTCACGATCGAGACCAGCAGGATCAGGGTAAAGGTACCGTACAGGGACGGGATCAGGCCGCCCAGGCGCGGCTGGCTGAACATGGAGAAATAGATCGCGGAAAACGCGACGCCGGGCATCAGATACGGGATGAAGATCAGCTGCTCGACAGCATTGCCGTACCATTTGCCGCGGCCGCGGGTCGTGATGTAGCCGAAGAACTGGCCGAAGACCGCCGTGATCAGGGAAGCGATCAGCGAGAGCTTGACCGTATTGCCGAGCGCTCTCGCGAACTCGGAGTTCTTGAACAGGCCGTTCTGGTTGAAGGCCGGGTTCGGGGCGCTCTGCAGCTCGCCGATCCAGGCGTAAAGCGTCAGATTGTCGGGACCGTAGCCCGCGCCGGGAACGATCTGGAAGGATTCCATGACCAGGAAGAATACCGGCATGACCATGGCGATGACCAGGAACACGGAGATGACGATCAGCATCGGATATTTGGCGCCGCGCAGCGGGATCAGGTTGCTGCGGGTGCCCTTGCCGCCGATGGTCGCGTAGGATTTGCGCGTACCGATCAGTTTCTGGTTCACGATGATGGTGCCGGCCGCGAGCAGGATCATGAAAAGGCTCATCGCGTAGCCGACGCCCTTCGGGCTGTTGTTGATGAAGTCCTTCATCCTGGTCGCGAGCACGTAGAAGGGCGTGCCGTCCGGATTGTTGCCGCCGAGTCTTGCCGCCACGCCGTAGGTACCGATCGACTTGCTGATGGTCATGATCGTGGCCGACAGGATCGACGGAAGGATCAGCGGCAGCGTGATGCTCTTCAGGATCTGCGTTTTCGTCGCGCCCTGGATCTCACCCATCTCCTCCAGTTCGGAGTTGATGGAGCGCAGCGCGCCGGAGGCCATGATATAGGAGAAGGCATAGTAGTGCATGGTCATGACGATGATGATCGGGACAAAGCCGGAGGCCAGTACGTCCGGGACCGGGATCCCCAGGCTTGTCAGCACGCCGTTGCCGCCCATCTTCGGGTTGCGGAAGATGGTCATCCAGGACAGGGCCTTGCACCAGGACGGGATCATGTAGGGGATCAGGATGAGCGCGGACAGGAGTTTCTTTCCCGGAATGTCCGTGCGGACCATCAGCCAGGCCATCAGGGCGCCGAGCGGCACGGATATGACCGTGACGAACGCGCCGATGATCAGCGAATTGCGCAGAGGGACCCACAGGATCGTCTTGGTCAGCGGGCTCGCCAGCAGGTATTTCCAGTACCAGAGCGTGTAGTCGCCGATCTTCGCGCCGGGAATGTTGCGCAGTTCAGACTTGGCCACGACAAAGGTATTCTGGACCATTGCCAGCAGCGGAATGATGATCAGGGTGAACAGCAAAATCAGCGTGATGAAAACGATCACGTTGAAAGGGTTGCCGATCAGGCTCCTGAACTGGTTCCTGAACCGTTCCTTGCTCATCGGGGGACGGCTCCATCCTTTCTTTGCCATACTACCAACCTCCGTAAAAAAATCGTAAATACGGGTGCTTACTGCTTTTCCTGTTCCTTCTTCAGGATGGTATAGACGTCATAGATGTCGGTGATCTGATAATCCGGCTCCACGTCGAATTTTCCGATATCCTTCTGCGGCGTCAGGAAGGAATTGATCTTGAAGATGCGGCCGAAGCCCGCGCGGCGGGGACCGACCACGTCACGGGAAAGGGTGTCGCCGACAAAGGCGCATTCTGACGGGTCAAGGTTCGCCTGCTCGGTGGCGATGCGGAAGATGTACGGATGCGGCTTGCGGTAGCCGACGATCGAGGAAAGCGTGATCTCGTCAAAATACTGCCGTACGCCATACTTTTCCAGCGTGGAAAAGACCTGGAAAAGGCTTCCCGTGTTGCTGACGACCGCAACATGAAGGCCAAGGTCCTCCTTCAGGCCCTTCAGCATCTCTGCCGCGTGTTCGCGGAGGGAGCGGTCGTAAAAGGTCGTCTCCCACATGTGGGCGATCTCCTCGCTGATCTCTGCCAGTTTCACTTTATCAACGGGAACGTCCCTAAAGCCCCAGTCGCACCAGATCTGCTCGGGCTTGAGCTCCATCAGTGTCCGTTCCGAATCTTTCTTATATGCCTGGATCCCGGCGCCGACGATCTTCCAGAGGGGCTCCGCCTCATAGGGGACGTCGATCTGATGCTTCTTCAGAATGTCGTAGAGAGCATGCGCTGTTGCCTTATCGTTCTTCTCGTCGGAATACAGGTCCTCCAGCGTTCCGCCCATGTCAAACATGACCGCTTTGATCATCAGGTTTCCTCCGTTTCGGTATTCAGTTACGCAAACGTTTACGTTATTTGAGGTGATTATACAACCGTTTCTTTGTTCTTGTCAATGCGCCGATTCAAATTTTTATGAAAAAAAGTGTAATATCCGAAAAAAATAAGTCGGGAGCCGCTCCGGGCAGCCTCCCGACTGTATGATCTGCGGTATCTTGCAGCAGAAGCGGCAGCCGGTGCCGTAAACCTTTGCGGACACAGGCGCAGACCGCTTTCTTCTGCGAAACGGAGGCAGGTCAGCGCGTCTCCTGCTCCTCGGAAACCGGATCCAGCATCAGCTGGATGATCTCCCGGTCCGTCTGTTCCATGCCCACGCGGGCGGGCAGCTGGAACAGAAGCAGCAGGGCGGAAAATACGGTTGCCATGCCCATGCCGATCGACAGGACGACGCCCAGGATCTTCGGTACGCGTTCGTTCCTTCCGGCGCCGAGGTTCTGGCCGATCATGGACGAGCCCGCTGTCGTAAACGAGTTGGAGACGATGCCGAACATCATGCCGGTCTTGTTGTAGATGCCGGCAAGGGCTGAATAGATCATGCCCTCGCTGTTGATTCAGCTCATGAGCACGGTCTTCGAGAGGTTGACCGACATCGACTGGATCGACATCGGGATCCCGAGCCCCACGAGGCGGCCCATGGTATGGGCATCAGGGCGGAAGCTCTCCGGTCTGAAATCGAAGTGGAACATCTCGCGGCGCCGGTACAGATAGACGATCGACAGGGCGAAGCTCGTCCCCTGGCCGATGACCGTTGCCAGCGCAGCGCCGAAGCGCAAAGCTTTTGTTTTTGAGAGATTTGCGCTTTTTATGGTGTCAGAATGAGCCATTAAGCAACTTCTCACGGCAATGCAAACGGATGATAATTAAGAAAACCGGGCAAATTGATAGTCCCAACGGACTTCTGCAATTTGCCCGGTTAATTATAGCTTTGGGTATTTTGACTATTCGGATCCCCGGCATTTATCATAAAGTGTTCGTGCCAGAGGGGGTTTGCCGTTGACAACGCAATCCGAACTTCCAACAAGTGAACTTTTAAAAGCAAGGAGGAAATGTCTCATGAATTTCGGACAGGAAAATGACTCGGAAGATAACGGGTGATATTTAGGGAACATTTTATATGTTAAAGTGCCAAAAAGTTCCCTAAAACAACTTGACATTTAGGGAACATTATAATATATTCAAGACGAAAAAGTTCCCTAAAAGGAGGTTTGTCCATGTCTGTATTTGATGAAATCCAAGAGGTTCTTCGTGAAAAGGCAGATTTAAATGCACGACTGTCTCTGATTTCTTATGAAGGAACTCCTGAAATAAAAGAGGTAAACAGTCAAAAATACCTCTATACAAGAAAAAGAATCGGAAGCCGGGTCACTTCTACCTATGTTGGATCATATTCAGAGGAGCTCTATCAGCTGCTTCTGCGGAATACCCGTGAAGCGAGAGAACTTCGGAAACAACTTCGAAAACTGGATAAGCGGCTTGCGGAGCTGGGATATCAGGAGAGTAATCTGCCGCCGCGTGTCATACAGAACCTGGAGTTTGCCCGTGCAAATATGAAGGCTAACATATATGACCAGGCGGTTCTGGAAGGTGTCGCAACCTCCTTCCCGCAAACAGAAGAAATCATTGAAAACGGGAAAGTGAGCGGGATGACAGCTTCTGACGTTCAGAAGATCCTGAATCTGAAACACGCGTGGGAGTTCATTCTGGACCGGGATGTCATCACAGCGAAAAGCGATTATTATCTTCTCTGCCATATAGCCCGACTGATCAATGAGGGTTTTTTTGCCGACGGCGGCAGGATCCGTGGGGTTCCCGTAACAATTGGTGGTTCTTCATATCTCCCGCCTCTGCCGATAGAGCCGGACGTCAAGGAAAATATTGAAAAAATCCTTGCATCAAACGAGGACGATATTGATGCGGCAATTCGTTTATGCCTTTATGCGATGAAAACGCAGGTTTTTATTGACGGGAACAAACGCGCAGCTGTTATTTTCGCCAATCACTATCTGATTGCCCATGCGAACGGCTTGCTCGTGATCCCGGAAACGAACGTTCCGGAATTCAAGCGGTTGCTTGTCGATTATTACGAAGGAGCGGATGAGGCGATCATCATGTCATTCCTCAAACAAAAATGCTGGAAAACATTTTGATTGATATGACTATTTCTACGGAGTACAGTCCGAGCAGTTCTCATTTATCCGGATTCCGACGCTTCTCTTCACCGATGATCAGTACAAGTACGTCTCTGCGGA
>JAEEUR010000100.1 GCA_016290595.1 Lachnospiraceae bacterium
TACGTGATCGATCTGTACCGGGGCAGGATCAAGGTGCAGAAAAACGTTTTCCGCTTCGCCCTGTACATTTCGTTGTTCCCGCAGCTGATCGCCGGCCCGATCGTCCGCTATTCGGAGGTCGAAACCGCCCTGACCGACCGGCCCGTCACGCCCGAACGGCTGGGGACCGGCCTGATGCGCTTCTCGTACGGCTTTGCCAAGAAGATCCTTCTCGCCAACACGCTCGGCGCCATCTACGAAAAGACGGGCTTCCAGCTCGGACCGGTAAGCACGCTGACCGCCTGGATCGGCATCGCCGCCTACGGCCTGCAGATCTATTTTGACTTTTCCGGCTATTCGGATATGGCGATCGGCCTGGGGCACTGCTTCGGCTTCGAATTTCCCGAGAACTTCCGCGCGTCCTACGGATCCAAGAGCATCACGGAACTGTGGCGCCGCCACCATATGTCGCTGGGCAACTGGTTCAAGGAATACGTTTACATCCCCCTCGGCGGCAACCGGGTCGGGACTTTCCGGTATATCATCAACATCCTGATCGTCTGGGGCCTGACCGGCCTCTGGCACGGAGCCGGCTTCCATTTCGTCCTCTGGGGCCTGTATTTCGGCGTCTGGATGCTGTTCGAAAAGTACGTACTCTTTAAAATCAAGCATTTCCCGGCCGTTCTCGCCCATCTGCTGACGATCTTCGTATTCTTCTTCGGATTCGGCATGTTCCAGAGCGCCACCTGGGCCGAAGCCGTGCAGTCCTACAAAAACATGCTTTATCTATCGGGCATGCCGGCCTGGGATCAGAGCGCCCTGCGGCTTCTGGTCACCGGCGGACCGATGCTGGTGATCGGCGGACTCTTTGCTTCGCCGCTCATGCTGCGGACCCGCGAAAAGCTGATGAAGGATCACTTCGCCGTTTCCGCCGTGATCTCGCTGTTCCTGATGGTCCTGTCCATCGCCTTTATGGTGGCGCAGGACTACAACCCCTTCCTGTATTACCGATTCTAGGAGAGTAAGCGTATGGATGAGTCGCTGCAAAACAATCAGCCCGCCGGCACTTCCGTCAGTCCGGCGCCGCATTCCCGCGCTCTTCAAAATCAGGAATGGAGCCGGAACTATCATTCGGCAGCCGTTTACGGATATCTGTTCGTGCTGCTGCTGATCGCCGCCGCTCTGTGGCACGTCCTCACGCCGGACCGCGGCTACAGCGCGCTTGAAAAGCGGACGCTGACGGCTTTCCCGCAGCTTTCCCTGCAGAACGTGGCCAGTGCGGAATGGATGCAGAAGGTCGAAAAATACGCGTCCGACCAGTTCCCGGCCCGGGACGCCATGATGCAGCTGAAATCCGATATTTCCCTGCGTCTGGGCGAGACCGAATCCAATGGCGTCTATTACGGACGCGACGGCAGCCTGATCCAGGCGCTGGATCCCTGGGAACCGGAGCTTCTGGACAAGACCACGGACGCCATCGCCGTTTTTACCGAGCGTTATACCTTCCGCAACCGTATCTTCCTGCTGGTCCCCAGCGCGATGGTGCTTTCTCCCGAAAACCTGCCGCTGTTCGTCGATAACCAGGCCGAGACCTCCTATATCGAGTCTTTCCGCGCCAAGCTTCCGGACACGCTGCAGGCGCCGGACCTGCTTCCGATCCTGAACGAGACGAAGCAGAGCGGAGAGAGGGTCTTTTACCGGACCGATCACCACTGGACCACGAACGCCGCCTATCACGTGTTTACCAGCGTGGCTTCTTCCTTTGAATGGAAAGAAAGCCAGATGGACTTCTCGGTCGTCAGCAACCGTTTTCTTGGCGCGCTGGTCTCCAAGAGCGGTTATATCCCCGCCGTATCCGATTCCATTCTGGCGGGATACGACAGCGAAAACAGCGTCCGTATTTCCCGGACGAACGGGGAAGTCTGGAGCAGCTTTTACAATCCGGAAGCGCTGGGCACCTCGGATGAATATCTCTTTTTCCTGGGCGACAACGAGCCGATGCTCACCATCTCGACCACGGCCGACAGCGACGACACCCTGCTGGTATTCAAGGATTCCTACGCCAACTGCTTCCTGCCTTTCCTGGCCGCCAGCTATAAGCGGATCGTCGTGATCGACCCGCGGTACTACTCGGAGCCCGTTTCCTCCCTGTTCATCACCGGCAGCTACACGGACGTGCTGTTCCTCTACAGCCCGCATACGCTGGCCCACAACGAGGCCCTTTCCATCCTGCTGACGGACGAGGCGGAACAGTAGAAGAGCGGTCTTGACATTTTTCCAGATCCTGCTATAATGTTTCCCGTCGGTTCGGACAGATCCGACGGATCCAGGGGTTGTACTGGTTTCGACGGGGGTTTTGAAGTTCGGGGCGCCATCCGCAGACCGTGGCTGCGTAAAAAAACGGAACCTAAATATAAACGCCAACAACAACGTTGCGTTAGCTGCTTGATGCAGCTTGTCGGCCCGGGGCTGCCTGCCCCCCCGGTAACCGGCATCATGGACGGCGGGGCACTGACGCGCCTAAGCTTTGCGGTGCGAACAGTAAAATGAAGCTACTGAAGTCCTGAGCCTGTCTGCGGGCGCCTGACGGAGGGAATGTCAAAACACAGACTATGATGGTAGGGCCCGGGAGGGAGAGGCTTTCGGACAGGGGTTCGATTCCCCTCAGCTCCACTCGGAGCAACAGGAAAACGGCGGCAGCGCCGTTTTTCTTTTTTGTAGGCGGAAATTGTAGCGGAAATCAAAAAGAAAACCGTTTTTTCTCTTTACAAACAGACCGTTTTGGGGTATAAGTTTTAGAAATAATCTTTTTTCAGAGTCAGATCAAAGGAGGACTTCATGGCGATCTTTGTAGAAGAACAAGCAAGAACCTTTAACGAGTATCTGATCATTCCCGGCTATTCCTCAAAGGAATGCATCCCGGCCAACGTCTCCCTGAAAACCCCGCTGGTTCGATACCGGGCAGGAGAGGAGCCGTCCCTAAGCATGAATATCCCTATGACGTCCGCCATTATGCAGTCGGTGTCAGGCGACAGGCTCGCCGTGGCACTGGCCATGGAAGGCGGCGTTTCTTTTATCTACGGTTCTCAGACCGTAGAATCGCAGGCCGCCATGGTCAGAAGGGCCAAGAGCTTTAAAGCCGGCTTCGTCCGCAGCGATTCCAACCTCCGTCCCGACCAGACGCTGGCGGATATCGTGGAGCTGACGGCGCGGACCGGGCATTCCACCATCGCCATCACCGACGACGGCACGCCCGAAGGAAAGCTGGCCGGCCTGGTGACCAGCCGCGATTACCGCGTCAGCCGCATGGACATCAACACGCCCATCTACGAGTTCATGACGCCGATCGAAAAGCTGATCTGTGCGCCGGAAGGAACCTCGCTGGCGGACGCCAACGACATCATCTGGGAGCATAAGCTGAACGCCCTGCCGATCCTTTCCGAGGACGGAAAGCTCTGCTACATCGTTTTCCGCAAGGACTACGACATGCACAAGCTGAATCCCAACGAGCTGCTGGACGATCACAAGCGCTACGTGGTTGGCGCCGGCATCAATACGAGAGACTACGCCGAGCGCGTGCCGGCCCTGCTGGAAGCGGGCGCCGACGTGCTCTGCATCGATTCCTCCGAGGGCTTTTCCGAATGGCAGAAACTGACCATCGACTGGATCCGTGAGAATTACGGGGATTCCGTTAAAGTCGGCGCCGGCAACGTGGTGGACGCGGACGGATTCCGCTTCCTGGCGGACTGCGGCGCGGACTTCGTGAAGGTCGGCATCGGCGGCGGCTCCATCTGCATCACGCGGGAGACCAAGGGCATCGGCCGCGGCCAGGCGACGGCGGTCATCGAGGTCTGCAAGGAGAGGGACAAGTACTTCGAGGAAACCGGGATCTACGTGCCGGTCTGCTCCGACGGCGGCATCGTTTACGATCACCATATCACGCTGGCGCTGGCCATGGGCGCGGATTTCGTGATGCTGGGCCGCTATTTCGCCCGCTTTGATGAAAGCCCGACGAACCGCGTGAGCATCGGCGGGACGTACTACAAGGAGTACTGGGGCGAGGGCTCCGCCCGCGCGCGCAACTGGCAGCGCTACGATCTGGGCGGCGACAAGAAGCTGTCCTTCGAAGAAGGCGTGGATTCTTACGTGCCGTACGCCGGCTCCCTGAAGGATAACGTCCAGATGACCTTAAGCAAGATCCGCTCCACCATGTGCAATTGCGGCGCGCTGACCATCCCCGAGCTGCAGAAGAAGGCGAAGCTGACGCTGGTATCCTCCGTCAGCATCGTGGAGGGCGGCGCGCACGACGTTCTACAGAAAGATAAGGCGTCTGCGGCCGTCAGCAACCGGTAAAAAGCAGGAGAGAAGCAGCCGAATAAAAAAGAACACGGTCCCGCAGGCGGAAGCCGACGGGATCGTTCTTCTTGAATAAAAGGCAAATTACAGAAAAGACTTGCTTTTCCCGGCGCGCAGAGATAAAATATTTGTTTGTATTCCAGTTAAAAGAGGGCTCACTCATGAAAAGACTTTTTCCTGTCCTGCTGATGCTTCTGATGATCCTTTCGGCCTGTTCGTCGGAAGGATACGTGACAGAGCCGGATATTCCGAACGAGACCCATTTCTATAACTATCAGTTTGATATGCCTTCCCAGTCCACCCTGATCGGACCGTATGCGGAATCCATCGCAGACGGCGTTTCCGGGCGGATCTATTACGGCATCGATTCCAACGGAAATATGTTTCTGATCGGGACGGAGCCCGCGACCGAGCCCGACGTCCCCACGACGCCGGCCGCCGCCGAAACCACAACGGCTGAGCCGGAAACCACCTCCGCGGCGGAAACGCTGCCCATCGAGACGACGGAAGAGTCCGTTCCCGACACCCTGCCCGTCGAAACGACGGAAGAGCCGACCGAAACGCCCGACGAGACCACGGAAGAGACTTCCTCCGAGACCCTGCCGGAGGAGACCACCACCGAAGAAGAGACCACTGAAGAAGAGACCACGCCGGCACCGACTCCGGCTCCGACCTCGCCGCCTCCGACGACCCCGAAGGCGACCGAGCCGAAAGAAACGGATCCTCCCAATCCGGTCATGAGCAACGGCAAGACCCAGATCTGGATCGACGTGGATCTGAGCAAACAGAGAGTCACGATCTACAATGGGGACAAGGAGATGAATTCCTTCCCCTGCGTCACCGGCTGCGTCAACGACGGCTTCGGGACCCCGACCGGTACGTTCTCCATCCTCTCCAAGTCACGCAACCGCATGCTGGGCGGCTCTTCCTTCGTCAAGTACTGGATGCCGTTCTATCAGGATTACGGCCTGCACGACGCTTCCTGGCGTAAAGGCAATTTCCGCAGCGACCACGCATATTATTACGGCTCGCACGGCTGCGTCAACATGCCCGAGGAAGGCGCACAATACATTTGGAATAATTGCCCCAGAGGCACTACGGTTATTGTCCACGGAACTGTTAAAAATCCAGGGAAACATACCGGACATGATCTGTCGGGTCCCTGGGAAGTGGAAGTCGAAGCGACCTGTACGGAGCCTGGCCGGATGGTTCAGTATTGTCCGTACTGTTATGCGGTCGCTTCAAATCCCCGTGTCATTCCGGCAAAGGGACATCAGTGGGGCGATTGGCAGACCGTCAACGGCGTGCGGCAGCGCGTTTGCTCCAGATGCGGCTTAACGGAAACGGAAGGCCAGCATTCGCACGTCTGGAGCGCCTGGACCTCCGACAACGATAAAACGCATACCCGCAGCTGCACCTCCTGCTCGGACAAGCAGACGGAAAACCACAAATTCGAAAGCGTCATAACGCCTGCAACCACGGACACGCAGGGTTATACGACGTACACCTGCACCGACTGCGGATTCAGCTACAAGGGGGACTACACGGACGTCCACGTCCACAGTTACAGCAAATGGACCTATAGCGAAGACAATACCCACAGCCGCATCTGCACCGCCTGCGGTGAAGGAAAAGAGACCGAGCCGTGCACCTTCGGCGAAGGTGTCGTGACGCCTCCGACGGAAACTTCAGAAGGCTACACGACCTATACCTGCACCGTCTGCGGATACAGCTACAGGGACAACTTCACGGATCCGATCCATGTGCACAGCTGGGGCGATTGGTCTTCGGAGAATAACGGAAAGCACAGTCGGATCTGCTCAAGCTGCAATGAGAAGGAGACGATGAACTGCAGCTATACGGATAAAGTAGTTGCTCCGACCGAGACCGCACAGGGCTATACGCTGCATACCTGTTCCGTCTGCGGATACAGTTATAAGGACAGCTACACGGATCCGCTCGGTCATACCCACAGCTGGGGTGCCTGGTCATCCGATAATAACGGGAAACACAGCAGGATCTGCAGCAGTTGCAATGAAAAAGAGACGGTGAACTGCAGCTATACGGACAAAGTGATTGCGCCGACCGAGACCGCACAGGGCTATACGCTGCATACCTGCTCGGTCTGCGGATACAGTTATAAGGATAACTACACCGATCCTACCGGTCATAATCACAGCTGGGGCAGCTGGACTTCCAACAACAACAAGACCCACAGCCGGTCCTGCAGCGGTTGCAGCGAGAGCCAGACCGAAAACTGCACGTTTGATACCGGTGTTGTGACAGCCCCGACTGAAACTGCTCAGGGGTACACGACCTATACCTGCACCGTCTGCGGATACAGTTACAAGGATAACTACACCGATCCTACCGGTCATAATCATAGCTGGGGCAGCTGGACCTCCAACAACAACAAGACCCACAGCCGGTCCTGCAGCGGTTGCAGCGAGAGCCAGACCGAAAACTGCACGTTTGATACCGGTGTTGTGACAGCCCCGACTGAAAC
>JAEEUR010000101.1 GCA_016290595.1 Lachnospiraceae bacterium
ACCTCGAAGCGGACGCCGGTATCTTCTCCGCAGGTATGCAGCCGGCGGAAGATCTCCGCGGCCTGCTTTAGGTTTTCAGGCCGGCGCATCACTGCCTCGTCCATGGGCTGCGGGTTCCGGATAAACTCCATCACCTTCCTGCCGTCCTGCCCGAAGTACAGAAGCGGGGCGTCGATCCCGAGGCGGCAGGCCAGTTCGGTGCTCTTGTATTCGTCGCTGCGGCTGATCATCTCCTCGGTCCCCTCGCCGGGGATGCGCAGCAAGTATTCCCGGCCGTCGAGGCGCGTCACCTGATAGGAGTGGTTCGTCATGCCGCCCAGGCGCTTTAAGCCGGTCCAGGCTGCGTCCTGAAAGACCAGCGTCATCAGTTCTTTCAGCTTCGGGATATCTTCTTCTTCGATCTCTCGGATGAGTTCTGCCATCGTTTTTTCTTTTATCCGGCCCGGAGCCGGAAGCATCCTCCTTTGATAAAGCACAAAAAATGAACGCCCGGAAAAGTGTTCATTTTTCTGCAGTATATCTCTAAAAGTGAACGCCGTCAAGATACTTTTGCAAAAAAATACCGGGGGATGCTATCCCCCGGTACGGTTCCGGTCCCGGCACGCTTACGCCGTTCTTATGTAGCCCGGGCCGACAGCAGGCCGGTCTTCAGCGCTTTTTCCTTAAAGCCCTGCCCAGCAGGAAGAGGGCAAAAACGGCGCTTAAGGCTTCGGCCGCGGGCAGGGCGGCCGCCAGCCCTTTCTCGCCGAAAAGCTTATCTAACGCGATCATGAAGGGAATGTACAGCAGCAGCTCCCGCACGATCGAGTGGATCATGGTTTCCTTCCCCTTTCCCATTGCCTGCAGGCAGAAGGAGCTGTGATAGTTGATGAACTGCACCGGCGAGGCCAGGCAGCGGATGCGCAGGAACATGGCCGCAAAGCCGATGGTCGTCACCGCCTGGGCGGCGTCGGCGGCCTGCTTCTGGTTTAAGAAAAGGCGCGTTGCCGGCTCCGCGAAGAGTTGGAAAAAGACGATGGCGCAGGCCGCGACGATCAGTCCCCAGAGCCTGGCCGTATCGATGGTCTTCTTCATGCGCGCCCGGTCGCCGGAGGCGTAGTTGTAGGCGATTATGGGCATCGCGCCCTGGCAGAGGCCGATGCAGATGGCGTTCGGCACCCGCTCCACCTTGAGCGTGATGCCGAGGCCCGCCAGCACCAGGTCCGAATGCGCGGCCGCGATCTTGTTCGCGCTGATATTCGCCGCGTCGAAGAGACCGGTCAGGATCGCGGAAGGAACGCCGACCGCAAAAAGCTGACGGCGGCTCCCCTTTTCCGAAAGGCCCGCCAGCCTGAAGCTCATACTTAAAGGCGCCGAAGCCGCCGCCTTCCGGTAGGTCAGCAGCAGGTAAAGACAGGCGGCCAGGTTGGACAAGAGGGTCGCCAGCGCCGCGCCGACCACCTCATAACCGGGCGGCAGGATCACGAACATGAAGAGCGGATCCAGGATCATGTTCAGGATGCCGCCGCCGGAAAGTCCCAGGCTCGCCTTGGCGGAATGGCCCGTATTGCGCAGAAGATGCGCCAGCACGGCAGCCAGCTGGTTGGGCAGGCTCCCCAGCACCAGGACCAGCTGCGTGTACTGCACCGCATAGGCGCGCGTGTTCTCCGAAGCGCCCAGAAAATCCAGGACCGGCCGCGTAAACAGACCGATCAGCAGCGCGTAGCCTAGCGCCAGCAGCACGGCGCCCCGGAAGCTGTAGGCGCTGATTCGTCTCGCTTCCTCTTCCCGGCCGGCGCCCATGAGCCGCGCCACCAGAGAGCCGCCGCCGATGCCGAAAATGTTCGACAGGGCGACGTTCATCATCACCAGCGCCAGCGTGAGCGTGGTAGCCGCCATCATATAGGAATTGCCCGTCCGTCCGATGAAGTACGCGTCCACCATGTTGTAGATCAGGTTGATCAGCTGACTGATCACGGTGGGCACCGCCATCACCAGAAGGGCTTTCGGGACGGGCAGGTTTTCGAAGATCTCTTTTTTGTCTTTCGCCGCTGCGCGCACGATCATTCTCCCGGTTAAACGACTGAGGCTGCAGCCCTTCCGTCAAAGGAAAGGCTACAGCCTACCATAGCACTTTTTTCGCTTTTTGTCACGCGTTTACGGAATCACGTGTCCCTTCGCCCTGATCACGTCGATCACGGAATTCACGTATTTCTCGCAGATCTCGTTGCTGCCGGCCTCCACCATCACGCGGATCACCGGTTCGGTGCCGCTCTCGCGGACCAGGATGCGGCCCTCGTCGCCCAGCTCTTCGGCCACCTTCTTCACGGCCGCCTGCACGTCGGGATCGTTCTGCGCATCGGGTTTGCTCTTGACGCGCACGTTCTTTAAGACCTGCGGATAGAACACCACCGGCGCGGCCAATTCGCTTAACGGCTTGTTCTTCGCCAGCAGGACTTCCATCATCTTGATGCTCGTCAGGATGCCGTCGCCGGTCGTCGCGTACTTCGTGAAGATGATGTGGCCGCTCTGCTCGCCGCCGATGCGGTGGCCGTTCTGGACCATGTTTTCATAGACGTACTTGTCGCCGACCTTGGTCTTTTCGTAGCCGATGCCGACCTTGTCCAGCGCCTTGTACAGGCCGAAGTTGCTCATGACCGTGGTGACGACCTTGTTGTTCAGGAGCTTGCCGCGTTCCTTCATGTACAGGCCGTAGATGTAGAGGATGTGGTCGCCGGTGACCACGTTGCCCTTCTCGTCCACGCAGAGGCAGCGGTCCGCGTCGCCGTCGTAGGCGAAGCCGACGTCCAGGTGATTCTCCACCACGAACTTCTGCAGGCCCTCGATATGCGTGGAGCCGCAGTTCGTATTGATGTTGAAGCCGTCCGGTTCCTTGCTCATGACCATGGTCTTGGCGCCCAGCGCTTCGAAGACGCTCTCCGCGATGCTCCAGGCCGCGCCGTTGGCCACGTCCAGGCCCACGCGTTTGCCCTTGAAGCTGTAGCGGGACATGGAGATGAGGTAGCCCATGTAGCGGTTGCGGCCTTCGACATAGTCCACGGTCCGGCCGATCTCATGGCGCTGCGACAGCGGGATCTCCAGATTGCCGTCGATGTAGTTCTCCACCTGCAGGATGGTCTCTTCGTCCATCTTCTCGCCGTTGGTGTTCAGCAGCTTGATGCCGTTGTCATAGTAGGGGTTGTGCGACGCGGAGATCATGATGCCGCAGTCGAAATCGTCCGCACGGGTGATGTAGGAGACCGAGGGAGTGGTGGTCACGTGCATGATGTACGCGTCCGCGCCGGAGGCCATCAGGCCCGTGCACAGCGCGTATTCAAACATGTAGCTCGAGCGGCGGGTATCCTTGCCGATGACGACCTTTGCCTTCTTGCCGATGCGCTCGCCGTAGTACCAGCCCAGAAAGCGGCCGATCTTGATGGCGTGCTCGTAGGTCAGATCCTTGTTGGCTTCGCCGCGGAAGCCGTCGGTGCCGAAATATTTGCCCATTTCAGTTCTCCTTTTTGACTACCTTGCCGTTGTTTTTGAAGATGCTGCCCTCCGGGATCACCCCGCGGACGCAGGAGGTCGGATAGACGTTGCTGTTCCGTCCGATCACCGTGCCGGGATTGAGGACGCTGTTGCAGCCCACTTCCACGTGGTCGCCCAGCATGGCGCCGAACTTCTTGAGGCCCGTCTCGATCTCCTCGCCGGCTGCATGGACCACCACCAGCTTCTTGTCGGATTTGACGTTCGAGGTGATGGAGCCGGCCCCCATGTGGCTGTAGTAGCCCAGGATCGAGTCGCCCACGTAGTTGTAGTGCGGGGTCTGGACGTGATCGAAAAGGATCACGTTTTTGAGCTCCACGGAGTTGCCTACCACGCAGTCCGCTCCGACGAGCGCGCTGCCGCGGATGAAGGCGCAGTGCCGCACCTCGGTGTTCGGTCCGATGATGCAGGGCGCGCCCAGATAGGCGCTCGGGAAGACCTTCGCGGTCTTATGCACCCAGACGTGCTCGGAAACCTCGGTATATTCCGCCGGATCCAGCGTCGGGCCGAGGGAAAGGATCAGGTCCTTGATCCCCTTTAAGGCTTCCCAGGGATAGGTAAACCGCAGTAAATAATCCCTGGCCAGCGTGTGGTCAAGATCGTATAAATCTTTGATTGTGTACATCTTACAGTCTCTCGTTTCTTTCAATATCCAGGAAATATTTGTACGTATCCACGGTCAGTTCGCCGCAGGCCGCCTCATCGCAGGCGATGATGGCGTTATTGTGCAGCTGCAGCGCGCTGCAGGTCCACTTCTGGCTGACGGCGCCTTCCACGGAAGCCGCCAGCGCGCGGGCCTTGTTGTGGCCGCTGATCAGGATCAGGACCTCTTTCGAATCCGTGACCGTGCCGATGCCGACCGACAGAGCCTGTGCCGGAACCTTCTCCGGATCCCCGCCGAAGAAACGGCCGTTCACGATACGGGTATCCGTGGTCAGATTCCGCACGCCCGTGCGGGAGGACAGGGAGGTAAACGGCTCGTTGAAGGCCAGGTGACCGTCCACGCCGATGCCGCCCAGGAACAGGTCCACGCCGCCGTAGGAAGCGATCTTCGCCTCGTACGCCGCGCATTCCGCCTCGGGATCCTCGGTCATGCCGTTTAATATATTGATGTTCTCCGGCTTCATATCCACCAGATGATCAAAGAAATTGTCGTGCATAAAGTACCAGTAGCTCTGGTCATGCTCGTGAGGCAGGCCGAGATACTCGTCCATGTTGAAGGTCACCACGTTGGCAAAGGACAGCTCGCCCGCCTGGTTCATCCGCGCCAGCTCCTTGTACACCCCAATGGGGGAGGAACCGGTCGGCAGTCCCAGCACGAAGGGTCTGTCCTCTTTGTGGGCCCGGATCGCCGCCGCGATATGGTCCGCCGCCCATTTGCACATCTTGCCGTAATCGTCCTGAATAACAACTCGCATCGTTCATTCTCCTGTTTTTTACTATAATTGCTTCGTTTGCTTCTGCTGCAGCACAACAAAAGCAGGCCCGGTGTCGAGAGAACCTCTGTTACAGTTTTAATTCTGCTTTTTCCTTTCTCTCTTTCGATCCACCGAATGACCGTGGCAGCATCCGCCGAGTCTTTCGACAACTGCCATTCCTCGTCAACCGTCCCCGGTCCGGGCGCTAACAGATCCCCCAAAAGTCTCCTTTCTTCATAAAGGGAAGTGTTTTATCGATTTATTTTACAAAAAGAAAGCGCGCTTGTCAAGGACAAACGCGCCTGTTCATTCTCAAAAAGCGAAAATCAGTATCTCAGTTTTCCTTCCGCGACCGCTTTTAAGTGCGCTCCGTACGGGCTCTTGCCGTAGGCCTTGGCGCTCTCTAAAAGCTGCTCCTTATCGATCCACTTATTGATGTACGCGATCTCCTCCGGCGCGGAAATGGTGATGCCCTGGCGTTTTTCGATCATCTGGACGAACTCCGCCGCATCAATCAGGCTGTCCATGGTGCCCGTATCCAGCCAGGCAAAGCCTCGGCCCAGAAGCTGTACGTCCAGCAGATCGTCCTTTAAGTACATCTCGTTCAGGGTCGTGATCTCCAGCTCGCCGCGCGCGGAAGGCTTCACCTGATTCGCGCGTTTGCACACGTCGCCGGGATAGAAATACAGGCCCGTCACCGCGTAATTGCTCTTCGGCACCTTCGGCTTTTCCTCAATACTGGTCGCTTTGCCGTTTTCGTCGAAGGCCACCACGCCGAAGCGTTCCGGATCCGGCACGTAGTAGCCGAAGACCGTCGCGCGGCCGTTCTGCTCCGCGTCAGCCACCGCTTCCCGCAGGATCCTTCCGAAACCGTTGCCGTAAAAGATGTTGTCGCCCAGGACCATGGCGCCGGGCTCCCCCGCCAGAAATTCCTCGCCCAGGATAAAGGCCTGCGCCAGGCCGTCCGGACTCGGCTGCACCTTGTAGGACAGCTTCAGGCCGAACTGGTTGCCGTCGCCCAGCAGCTGTTCAAAGCGCGGCGTATCGTCCGGCGTGGAAATGATCAGGATCTCCCGGATGCCCGCCAGCATCAGCGTGCTCAAGGGGTAATAGATCATGGGTTTAGCGTAAACGGGAAGCAGTTGCTTCGACGTCACTTTCGTGAGCGGATATAAGCGGGTGCCGGAGCCGCCGGCCAGGATGATGCCTTTCATGTATCTCTCCTCTCCAGGCTGCCGCCGCATCTCTTGTGTTCTTTCAGCGGCAGGATAACTATTTTACACAAACTAAAGCGGTTCTTATTCAAAGCGGAAGGTGTCGCGGATGCCAAGCCATTTCTGGTCTCTCGCGCTCAGCTTTAACGGTACGCCGTCCACCGTATACCCTTCCGCTGACGCGCTGCCGGCATACTCGCCTTCCAGCTTCGGCCATTCGATCCCAATCTCCGGATCGTTCCAGGCCAGGCCGTCTTCATCGTTCGGATGATAGAAATCGTCGCATTTATAGCAGAATTCAGCCACGTCCGACAGCACCAGATAGCCGTGCGCAAAGCCGTGGGGCACCAGAAACTGCTTCTTATTCTCCTCGCTTAGGATCTCCCCGTGCCACTTTCCGTAGGTCGGCGAGCCGGCACGCAGATCCACCACCACGTCGAAGACCTCGCCTTTTATGGCACGCACCAGTTTTGCCTGCGGAAAACGCTTCTGGAAATGGAGCCCGCGCAGCACGCCTTTGCTGCTCATGCTCTGATTGTCCTGCACAAACAGTATATCCAGCCCGGCCTCCCGCATATCGTTTGCGTT
>JAEEUR010000102.1 GCA_016290595.1 Lachnospiraceae bacterium
GCTGACTCTTCTGGATACCCCTGGCCACGTGGATTTTTCCCCGGAGACCGAGCGGGTGCTGGCGGCTGCCGATACGGCGGTCCTGGTCATCAGCGGACTGGACGGCGTGCAGCCGCACACGTTGAATTTGTGGAAATTACTGGAGAAGAAGGGCCTGCCGGTCCTTCTTTTCGTGTCAAAGATGGATATGAATCGCCGGACGGAAGCGGAGCTGCTGGCGGATATTCAGAAGCAGCTTTCGCCTTCCTGCCTGCCGGCGGCAGAGATCCTGCAGCCCGGCGAGGAAGCGGCCCTCCTGGAGGAAGTTCTGCTGGAGCGTTTCCTGGCGGGCGGAGAGCTGACACCGACGGACGGCCTGCGTCTGGTCTGCAGGCGGAAGGCTTTCCCGGTCTTTTTCGGGAGCGGGCTGAAGGAGGAAGGCGTTGCGGCGCTGCTGGAGTTTGCCGGGAAGCTGGCGGGAGAGTGGGACGGTACAGGGCCGGTCTGCAGCGCGCTGGTCTATAAGATCAGCTACGATGAAAAAGGCAGCCGGCTCACCCATGTGAAGCTCCTTTCCGGAAGCGTAAAGCCGCGGGACGAGATCGTCTATGCGGACGGCCGGCCGGCGGAAAAGATCGCGCAGATCCGGCGCTACACGGGAAACCGTTATACGCAGGAAGAAAGCGTTTCGGCCGGGGGCATTGCCGTGCTGACGGGTCTTTCCGCGACGCGGGCCGGGGAGGCGCTCGGTGCGGCGGAAGCGGTTCCGGAACCCTTCTTTGAGCCGGTGATGCGCTACAGCCTGGCGCTGCCGGAAGGGCTTTCGCCGGAGCTGGCCATGCCTTCCCTGAAAAAGCTGGCGGAAGAGGACCCGAGCCTGCATCTGCACTATCAGCCGGCGCTGGGGAAGATCTTCCTGGACCTGATGGGCCCTGTGCAGGGCGAGATCGTGACCGAGCTGATCCGGGAACGCTTCGGCTGGCAGGTCTGGCTGGAGCAGGGCCGGATCCTGTATAAGGAGACCCTGACCGCGCCGGTGGAAGGCGTGGGTCATTATGAACCCTTACGGCACTATGCGGAGGTACATCTGGCGCTGATCCCCGCGCCGCGCGGAAGCGGGATCGTTTACCGGGATCTGGATCGGGGCGAGACGCTGGAAGGCGACATGCGCCGCCTGATCTTAGGTCAGCTGGCGGCGAAGCGGCACCCCGGCGTGCTGACCGGCAGTGAACTGACGGACGCGGAGATCGCGCTTCTGGGCGGCCGCTTCCACATCAAACATACGGAGGGCGGCGATTTCCGCGAGGCGGCCTGGCGGGCCGTGCGGCAGGGCTTAATGGAAGCCCGTCGGCGGAAGACGCTGCACCTTCTGGAACCTTATATCGGCTTTACCCTTTCCCTGCCGGCGGAAAAAGCCGGCCGGGCTTTTAACGATATTCAGGCCAGAAGCGGCAGCGTTCGGCAGCAGGAGGCGTCGGACGGCCTGACGCAGTTGAGCGGCCGCGCCCCGCTGGCGTCCATGCAGGATTACGCGGCGGTGTTGGCTTCCTATACCGGCGGCCGCGGGCAACTGAAAACCTGGCCGGAGGGCTACGATCTCTGCCATAACGAGGAGGAGGTCATCCGGGAAGCGGCATACGATCCGGTCGCGGACCGGGAAAATCCGCCGGATTCGGTCTTCTGCCGCAACGGAGGCGGTTTCTCCGTCCCCTGGGACGAGGTTCCAGCGTATATGCATCTGCCGTACCAGATGAAGGCGGATGCCGGCCAGCCGTCCCCTCCTGCTTCCTTGCGTTCGGCACCCTCCCCTGCGTCCGGGGGAGGGCAAGGCAGCGCGTCTGACGCGGAGCTGGAGGCCATCATGCAGCGGGAATTCGGCCCCATCAAGCGACCGGTGCTCGGCAGCCGGACAGCCGCTTATGAGAGCGTCCCCTGGCGGGAGCCCGTGGAGCTGAAAGGCCCCGGCGAGTATATCGTGGACGGCTACAACCTGATCTTCGCCTGGGAGGAAATGAAAAAACTTTCGGAACAGGGACTGGAATACGCCCGTGAGCAACTGGAACACCGCCTGCAGAACTTCGCGGCTTTCACCGGGCGGCGTCTGCTGCTGGTCTTCGACGGCTACCGGGTCGCGGAAAGTCCCGGCTCCCAGGAGGCCAGACCGCCCCTGGAGATCGTCTACACCGGCGAGAACGAGACGGCGGACATGCATATCGAGCGCGTTCTGGCGGAGCGCCGCGGCAAGAAAGGCGCGGAAGCGCCGGCTGTGGTCAGTAACGACAACCTGATCCGCCTTTCCGTGATCCGGCAGGGCGGGCTGCGCCTTTCCTGCGAGCAGTTCATTCAGGAATATGAGGACGCCATGCGACGCCTGGCCGAGCTGACGGCAGCCGGCGAAAGACCGCTCGGCGCGCCGGCGCAGCTGCCGGAAGAGGCAAAGCCGGGCGAAGCGAACGGACCGGAAGCGCAAACCGGACCGAACCGCCCGGGAAAGGAGCCGGCATGATCGTCCATCCCATTCCGCCCGTCTTTGATGAGAACGCCCGCGTCCTGATCCTGGGAAGCTTCCCCTCGGTCAAAAGCCGCGAGGCGGGCTTTTTCTACGGACATCCGCAGAACCGCTTCTGGAAGGTGACGGCGGCCGTCTTCGGCGAGCCCATCCCGCAGAGCATCCCGGAAAAACGGGCCTTTCTGCTCCGCAATCATATCGCCGTCTGGGACGTGATCCGTTCCTGCGAGATCATGGGTTCCTCGGACGCGAGCATCCGGGACGTGACGGTCAACGACCTGTCCGTGATACTGGACGCCGCGCCCGTCCGGCAGATCTTCGTAAACGGAAAGACCGCGGAGAAGATGTATAAACGCTATACCGAGCCCGTCCTGAAGCGGCCGTGCCTCTGCCTGCCGTCCACGAGCCCCGCCAACGCGGCCTGGAGCGCGGAAAAGCTGGCCGAAGCCTGGCGCATCGTCCGGACGGCGGCAGAAGAGGCGGTGCGGCAGGCGACGTGAGACGACAGTTTTTTCGGACAAATCTTCCGAATTATGCTGATGAAAAGCGGAATCTGCAGTATAATCAAAGAGTCAGATCCATAAAAGATCAGAAATGCCTCTGGAAGGAGATAGAATGAAGATCCTCGTTCTGAACGGGTCCCCCGCCGGCACCAACAGCATCACCCTGCAGACGGTGGAGTACTGGAAGGTGTTTTATCCGCAGCACGACTGGGAGATCCTGCCCGTCGGGCAGCGCATCCGCAGCTATGAAAAGGACTTCTCCGCCGCGAAAGCCGCGCTGGAAACGGCCGATCTGATCCTGTTCTGCTACCCGGTCTATACGTTCCTGGTCCCGGCGCAGCTGCACCGCTTCATCGAGCTGATCAAGGAAAACAGGGTGGACCTGTTCGGCAAGTATGCCACGCAGGTCAGCACCTCCAAGCATTTTTACGATATCACCGCCCATCGCTTCATCGCCGACATCTGCGGCGACCTGGGCCTGAAATATATTCACGGGCTTTCCGCCGACATGGAGGATATCCTGACGAAGAAGGGGCAGCAGGAGGCGCTCGATTTCTTCCGCTTCGTGCTCTGGAACGTGAACAACGGCTATGCGGAAAGAGGCGGGACGGCGCCGGAAGTGCCCGTCCGCAAAGCGGTCCTTGCCTCCGAAGGAACGCCGGCCTTAAAAACGGAAGCCTTCCGCGCCGCGCTGGTCACGGATTACGATCCCGCCGCGCCGGATCCCTCGCTGCTGGCTATGATCCGCCGCTTTGAAAACCGCTTCCCGGCTGCCGTGGAAGAGGTCAATCTGCACGAATTCCCCTTCTCCGGCGGGTGCCTCGGCTGCTTCCGCTGCGCGGCGGACGGGACCTGCATCCATAAGGACGGCTTCGACGCTTTCCTGCGGGAGCATATCAACGGGGCGGACGCGGTGGTCTACGCCTACACCGTCAAAGACCACTCCATGGGCTCCGTTTTCAAGACTTACGACGACCGCCAGTTCTGCAACGGCCACCGGACCGTGACCATGGGCAAGCCGGTGGCGTACCTCGTGAGCGGCGACCTCGCGGCGGAGGAAAATCTGCGAACGCTGATGGAAGCCCGCGCGCAGGTGGGCGGCAACTTCCTGGCCGGCATCGTTTCGGACCGGGAGGATCCGGACGGCGGGACCGACCAGCTGATCAGAACGCTGTGCTATGCCGTGAAGCACGGTTACGGCGAGCCGAAGAACTTCTACGGCGTCGGCGGCCTCAAGATCTTCCGCGACCTGATCTGGCAGATGCAGGGCCTTATGCGGGAGGACCACCGCTTCTACAAGGCGCACGGCTTCTACGATTTCCCGCAGAAAAAGAAGGGACGCATCGCGGGCATGTATCTGGTCGGCGGGCTGATGAAAAATCAGAAGCTGCAGAAAAAGATGAAATTCAGCATGACGGACGGCATGATGATGGCCTACCGCAAGGTCATCGACAAGGCAAAAAAAGACGCGGCCGCGCAGAAGAAGATCTGAAGCGGAACGCTTTAAAGGGAGGATCCGGAAGGATGACCGCAGAAAGTGTAAGAGAAGAGAACAGCCTGACGCTGAAGCTGGCAGGCAGACTGGACGCCTTAAGCGCGCCGGAACTGGACGAGATCCTGGCGCGGGAAACGGAAGACGTGACGCAGCTGACGCTGGACCTTAAAGAACTGGACTATCTGTCCTCCGCGGGGCTCAGGCTGCTGCTGAAGGCCAAAAAGAAGTTCCGTGAACCGGAGGCTTTCCGGCTGACGGGCGTGAATGAGATCGTGCGTGAGATCCTGGACGTGACGGGCTTTTCCGCCTTCCTGGGACTGGGCGCCGAGGCGCGGCAGGGAGAAGAGCCATGTTAAAGAAACTGATCCGCCAGATGATGACGGCCCAGATCTTTTCCGCGCTGACCGTTTCGCTCTGCCTGATGATCGACAGCATCATCATCGGCCAGTATCTGGGCGTGGAAGCGATCGCGGCCTACGGCCTTTCCAATCCGATCCTGCTGGTGATCGGCGCCTTCGGGAGCGCGCTCTCGGCGGGCGTCCAGGTGGTCTGCAGCAAATCGCTCGGACGCGGCCTCAAGGAAGAGACCAACGCGGGCTTTTCTTCCGCGGTGGGACTGGCGCTGGCCTTCTCCCTTCCCTTTATGCTGCTGGTGCTGCTGTTCAGAACGCCGCTGACGTCCCTGCTCGGCGCCGACACGCCCAGTCTCTTTGATAAAACGCGCGAGTATATCACGGGCTTCGTGATCGGAGCGCCGGCCACCATGGGCGCCCTGATCCTGGTGCCTTTCCTGCAGATGGCCGGCAAAACCGGCCTGCTGATCGCGTCCGTCGGCGTGATGACGGTGACGGATATCGCGCTGGACATCCTGAACGTGACGGTCTTTCACGGCGGCATGTTCGGCATGGGCCTGGCCTCCTCCTTAAGCTATTATGCGGCCCTGCTGGTCGGCGCCGTGTATTTCCTCTCCCCGAAATGCTTTTTCTCTTTCTCCGTAAAGCAGATCTCCGGGAAGAAGATCCTGGAGCTGTTTAAAAACAGTATCCCGGCCGTCTTCAACATGGCGGCGTCTGTGATCCTGGTCTTCGGCATGAACAAGCTCCTTCTGGCTTCGGGGCCGTCCGGCAGCGAAGCGGTGGCGGCGTATTCGGTCATCATGACCCTCGGCAACGCCAGCTGCTGCATCTATACCGGCATCGGCGGCGTTTCGCTGACCCTGACCGGCATCTTCTATCAGGAAGAGGACAGGACCGGCCTGAAGCTGCTCCTAAAGGAACTGGCGCACTGGTCGCTGATCCTGGGCGCCGGCGTCGGCCTGCTGCTGTTCCTCTTTGCCCCGGCCGCCGTCTCCCTCTTTATCACGGAGCGCGGCGAGACCTGGGAGATGGCGGTGCTGGGTCTTCGGATCTTCATGTTAGGCCTCATTCCCTGCTGCCTGAACGGGACCGTCAAGAACGCCTTCCAGAGCTCGGGCCGGGAAAGCTATACCGAGATGATGTCGATCCTGCACTGCGCCGTCTTCCCGCTGCTGGCCGCTTTCCTGCTGACCCGTCCGCGCGCCCTGCGCATCAGCGGCGCCTGGTTCTTCTTCGTCTGCGGCGAGCTGATGATGCTGGCGGTGCTCTGCCTGTACGTCCGCGTGAAGACCGGCCGGAAGGCCTGGCAGGGCCTGAACGTGATGATGCTGCCAGAGGATTTCAGCGTCAGCGAAGAAAACATGCTGGAGCTGGAGATCAAAAACATGGAGGATGTGGAAGCCGCCTCGGAAGAAGCCATGCGTTTCTGCATGGAGCGAGGCCAGGATCGGCGGGTCGGCAACCGGGTCGCCGTGTGCGTGGAGGAAATGGCCTCCAACGTGGTGCAGCACGGCTTCTCCGCGGATTCGAAGGAACATCATCTTTCGATCCGGCTGATGCATAAGCGCGGGCAGTGGATCCTCCGTTTCCGCGACGACTGCGGCGCCTTCGATCCCATCAACTACGTGCCGGCGGAAGGCGAATCGGATGCCCTGGGCATCCGCCTGGTGCTGGCGCTGGCGGACGATATCCGCTATACCTATTCCATGAGTCTGAACAACCTGATGATCGTCTTCAAGGACAGCACCATCGCTTCGCTTCAGGCTAAAGCGCAGAAGACGGAGGCATAAAATGGATTACGAGAAACAGGTAACGATGGACCCTTCGGGCTTCGTACTGC
>JAEEUR010000026.1 GCA_016290595.1 Lachnospiraceae bacterium
TAGGCCAGCCAGCCGCCGAAGCCGACTACGAGGATGGTCCCGATGGCGGAGATGAATTCAACGGAAGGGTGGAAGATGGCGCTGATCTTTAGGGCGTGCAGCATGGCGCCCACGTGGTCGAAGTTCTTTTCGTTCACGCGGCCGGTCTCATATTCCTCCCGCCCGAAGGCCTGGATCTCGTGGATGCCGGAGAGGTTGTCCTGCAGTTTGCCGTTTAATTCGCCCATCTTTTTCTGCGAGACGCGGAAGAAGGGACGGACTTTTTTGGAGAAGATGATGCCGGAGATCAGGATGAAGGGGATCGGCGCGCAGGTGATGAGCGCCAGCTTCGGATTGATGGTGAGCAGGATGATGAGAACGCCCAGGAAGGTGACGAGATGCGTGATGGTCTCGGGGATGATGTGTGCGTAGAGCAGCTCGAAGTCACGCGTGTCGTTGATGACGCGGCTCATGAGGTCACCGGTCTGCTTGTCGTGGAAAAAGCCCAGATGCATGTGCTCGAGCTTGTCGTAGGTCTTGGTCCGAAGATCGCCGACGAGATGCCAGGCGGCTTTGTGCGCCATGTAGCTGCTTAAGAAGCGGAACACGATGCGCAGCAGATAGATGGCGATCAGGATGAGGGTGAGCCTCATGATGCGGGCCATTCCTTCTTCCGTGACGCCGCGCTCCACGATCCCCGTCATGGCGGAGAGGATCTTCGGGGCGGTGAGATTCACAAAGGTGAGGGCCAGAGTGGATAGGATCGCGATGACGTAGAGCATCCGGTAGCGGATGGCTTCTTTGCTGAGTCTCCAAAGCAGTTTCATGGTGCTTCCTGCCTTTTTGAGTATTGCAGCCTGCTGCGGCGGAGCTGTGCGTCGGCGCTTTGTCCGATGCGGGCTGCTGGAGACTATCATACGCGAAAACGACGGAAATGTCTAACAGTTTCTTGGGGAGACCCTTGCCTTCCCCTTGAGGGGAAGGTGCCCCGAAGGGGCGGATGAGGTGCTGACGCCCTCCGCGCCTCGCTGCCTCGAACTGTGGCCTCGCACCTCGCTGCCTCGACACGAAATTTTCGGAGACCGTTCAGAGACCTTCCGGAAAGAAAATCTATCGTCAGGTCTCTTCAATGGTCTCCGAAAATTTGTGTTCGGGCGCGCTCGGCGCCGTGCTTACGGCTCGTACACGATGCCGGTATACAGCGGGAGATTGTCCGGGCTCGTCAGGATAAAGAGGAAGGGGCGGTTGAAGACCAGGGTGATCTCATCCGGCAGCACTGCTTTCAGATCAGCTCTTGCGAAGGTGAACGAGACGGCCCGGATCCCTTCTTCGTCGGCGATCAGGCGGGCCGCCTGTTTGAATTCACTGAGATAAGCGTCTTCGGCGGTCAGAGCGGAAAAGTCGGCGTCCATGGAGAGAACTTTGTTAACGCCCAGACGGCGGAGGCTTTCTTTCAGATCGTTTTCGGCGGTGATATCAAAGCGCGGAAGAGTCAGATGCACTTTGCCGTTTCGCCAGGCCAGATCCTCGCCAAGCGAACCTTCTCCGGAGAGCTCTCCCCGAATCAGCGCTTTTACAAAGGCCTGATAGTTTTCGTCCGTCAGCAGATCCCTCGGATCCGCACTGCTCATGACACCGGGAAGGCTCATATATGGCAGGATCAGCCACATCTTCAGACCGCCGCCCAACGTTACGGACGCGGCGGTAAAATTCCCTTCGCTCAGCACATAAAACCCGGATTCGATCTCGCTGTTCATGTAAGTGACGCTCTTCCGGTCGTCCATCGTGTAAAAGGTGCCGGAAAAGGAATCGTTTTTCTTGAAAATATCCCACTTGACGTCCAGGTTCAGAGCGGAAACGAGGGATATGACGGTGTTGGGCGTCATACCGACACCGTTTATGTAACGTTTATCCAGCAGGCCGTCGGTCGCTTCGTTCAGCCAGGTCCGAAGCGCGCGATTATAGCCCTCGGAGCCCATCTCGCCGCGGAAGCTGGAGGCATAGTAAGTGTCTGCCAGCGTTTTCACGGTGCTTTCGTTGTATGAAAGGGACTGATCCAGCCAGATGGAATTGTACAGGACGCTTTTCGCCTCTTTCGAATCCAGGGAGTTGGCCAGATAGATGGCGGAAGCCTGCTCCCGCAGCGCTTCGATGCTCTCCGCGCCTAAAAGCTGCAGGATCTCCGCACGGCTCTCGCCGCCGGTGCATTCGGCAAGCATGGCGAGCGCCATATAGGCGTTCAGCGGCGAATAGAGTTGGTTTTTATGTTCTTCGGTATCGCCGGCGCCGCTTAAGACTTCCGCCATGCTGTCGGCAAAGAAGGCGTCCAGCTCCCGGCCGCTGCCCTGCGCGTCTGCCACTTTCTGACGGTATGCTTCCTGCTTTGCCTGCGACGCCCGTCCGTCTTTTTCCGGGTGCTCCGCCTGCGCCATCGCATAGGCTTTGATGGTCAGGCCGCTGCTGATATGGAAGCTGCCTTCCAGGATCAGCGCCAGCGCCAGCATCGCTGCGATCGGCAGCGCCACGCGCAGGGCTTTATGCTTCCGGAAAGCCGCTTTTGTTTTATTCAGGACGCGCCGGAACAGGCTGCCGTCTTCCGCTGCGGCTGCTTTGCTTTCATCTGTTATCAATGATTCCCGGAGCTTTTCCGGTGCGGCGGCTTCCACGAAGCCCGGATCCGCGCCGCTTAAGGCACCGGACAGATCCCATTTATTCATTCCACAAATCCTCCTCGTTCAGAAAAACCCACAGCCTGTCACGCAGACGCCTTAAGCGCATCTTGACGCTGCCCTCGCTGGCCTTCAGCTCTGCCGCGATATCCCGGATGGGGCAGGCGTACCAGTAGCGCAGCAGAAAGAGGCGGCGCTCCTTTTCGCTTAGTTCCGTTAAAAAGCGGTTTAAGGCTTCCCGCAGAGCCAGACGGTCCACGACGGCGTTCTCCATGTTTTCCGGATCCGGGATCGCCTCGGCCAGCTCGTCCAGGCTGTCCAGGAAAGCGTCCTCCGGAAGCCGCCGCTTCGGGTCGCTCCGGCGCTTGTCGACGGCCGTCTGGCGGGTGAGCATGCCGAGATATGAGCGCAGCGCGTCCGGGCCCGGCGGCGGATCGGCGCGCCAGAGCTTCAGGAGCACGTCGTTTTCGACCTCCTCGATATCCTCCGCGCAGCCGCCCAGAATTTGCCCCGCGATATAACGGCAGTAGGCGCCGTACTTTTCTTTGATCTTCCCGATCGCTTCTTCGGAGCGCTTCGTAAGAAGCTCGGTCAAGGCTTTGTCGTCCATGGTTTTTCCTGTTTTTTCTGCCGGCGGGCCGAACGGCGTACGCCCGCCTTTCTGAAGGTCCTTCACTCTAAGAAACGAAGGAGGAGAAGAAAAAGTAACGAAGACCGGACAGAATCCGGCAAAAAAGCAAAACTCAGTCTTCGCCGAAGGTCAGATCCTTTTCCCACCACAGATTGCCGTCTTCCTTCAGGAAGCGGAAGCCGCAGCGTTTCAGAACGTTCTGGGAAGGCAGATTGTCCGGCAGGGTATCGGCCAGGACCTTCCGGATGCCGAGCTTTCGTCCGAGATCCAGAAAGGCGGTCAGCGCCTCCGTCATGTATCCGTGTCCCGTATAGGCGGGGTTCATGCCGTACCCGACTTCGGTAACCCCGTCCCGCGGCACGTATTTATAGTCGATGGATCCGATGACGTGACTGTTTTCCTTTAAAACGATCAGAAATTCCGTGAAGAACAGATAGTTTTCCGGATCGTCCCCGATCTCTTTCTCCAGCTTTTTCAGAAAACCGCTCAGGAGATGATCCAGTTCCTCTCCGCGGTAGACCACGCCGAAGCTTTCCTCAAAACGGGCCAGATCCGTATTGAAAAGCGCCAGGTTTTCCTGCGTGTAAGGGAAGAGGACCAGTCTTCCGGTCTCCAGATGACCGGTCATTTTTTCAGTAAACATAAGCGCCGCCTTTCATTTTTCCTGCCGGTAGAGCTCTTTGACGTAGTCGATGAAGCGCTCCTCCACGGTCGGCAGCGGATGCCCCTTGCGCCATACGAAAAGGTACTCCACGTCCTTGTCCGGCCCGGAGATCTCCCGCGAGACCAGCGAATCGTTCATGATGTAGGCCGTCTGCGGGAAGATGCTGATCCCGATGCCGCGCCCGGCCAGGGCCGCCGCATCCAGATAGTTGTCCATCTCGCAGAGGATGTCCGGCACCGCCTGGATCTCGCGGAACCAGCGGCGGATCTCCTCGATATGCGCCTTGCGGCTGGGGACGATGAGGGGCTCGTCCCTTAAGTCCTCCACGTCCAGGACCGCCTTGCCGCAGCTTGCCAGCGGGTGCGAGCGGTTCATCAGCGCGACCATCTTTTCCTGGCCGACGTGGAAGCTGTTTAAGAGCTGCTGGTCGTAGGGCGACGTGATCACGGCCAGGCCGATCAGGCCGCCGCGCATCTTTTCGATCAGGTCGTCGCTGTTGCCGTCCAGGATCCGGAAGCGCACGCCCGGATGCTCGGTCAGAAAGCCTGCGAACCATTCGGCGGCGATGTCCGGCGCCATGCCTTCCACCAGCCCGATGGAGACCGTGCCGCTCATCCCGCGGCTTAAGGCGCTGATCTCCGAGGAGGCTTTTTCAGACAGGTTCAGGATATCCTTGGCGCGCTGGTAGAGGAGCTGGCCGGCGTCGGTCAGGGTCAGGTGACGCTTCCCGCGGATAAAGAGAGGCGTGCCGAGCTCATCCTCCAGGTTTTTGATCTGGGCGCTTAAGGGCGGCTGGCTGATATGCAGGATCTGCGCGGCTTTCGTGATGTTCAGTTCTTCGGCAACGGTGACGAAATAGGTAAGGGTACGAAGCTCCATCGGTTCTTCCTTTCATGCCGGTAATCTGCGCCTCGCGCCCGGACGAAAACTTTTCTCACTAGTCGCTTCGCTAAATCGTTCGAAAAGTATTGTCCGGCTCGCTCGGCTTTCGGCGGAACGGTTGTCCGTATCATACGAATATCGTATCATACGAACAATAGTATAGGTATTTTGTTTTTTCTTGTCAAGATGTTACACTGGGCAGGTGTTTTTTTGAAAGCACGACGGGAGGACAAGATCATGGAAAAACGTGAGCAGCTTTATGAAGGAAAGGCCAAAAAGGTCTATGCGACCGACGATCCCGAGCAGCTGATCGTCTCCTACAAAGACGATGCGACCGCCTTTAACGGCAAGAAGAGAGGGACCATCGCCGGCAAGGGGATCATCAACAACGCTATGAGCAACCGCCTGATGAAACGGCTGGAGAAGGCGGGCGTTCCGACCCACTTTATCCGGCAGCTGAGCGAACGTGACACCCTCGTGAAGAAGGTGCGGATCGTTCCGCTCGAGGTCATCGTACGCAACGTTTCCGCCGGTTCCTTCTGCAAGCGCTACGGCTTCCCGGAGGGCGTTGTTTTCGCCGAGCCGACGGTCGAGTACTCCTACAAGAACGATGAACTGAACGATCCGCTGATCTGCGACGACCATGCCCTGGCGATGGGACTGGTCAGCAAAGAGGAGCTGCAGACGATCCGTGACTACGCGCTGCGCGTGAATGAGGTCCTAAAGGCGTTCTGGCTCTCCTGCGGGGTCACTCTGGTGGATTTCAAGCTGGAATTCGGCAGGCTCGCGGACGGCACGATCATTCTGGCGGATGAGATCAGCCCGGATACCAGCCGCCTGCACGATAAAGCGACCGGCAGGAAGCTGGACAAGGACCGCTTCCGTCAGGATCTCGGCGGCGTCGAGGAGGCCTATGCGGAGATCATGGGCCGGCTGGAAGCGAACGACGATGAACAGGCCTGATCCGGGGAGCGGGCGCCATATCGGCGAAGAATGCGGCCTTTTCGGGATCTGTTCCCGTGAATGCCGGGAGCTGGCGCCGCTGGTGTACTACGGGCTCTATGCCCTGCAGCACCGCGGACAGGAAAGCGCCGGGATCGTGGTCAGCCGGGACGGGATCTTTCAGTCTCACCGCGGCGCCGGGCTCGTGAATGACGTTTTTGACAGGGGCGGTCTGGAACTGCTGGGACCGGGCAGCATCGCCGTCGGGCACGTGCGTTATGCAACGACCGGCGCGGACGTCCGCCTCAACGCCCAGCCGCTGCTCATCAATCATTATAAGGGACGGATGGCTCTCGCGCACAACGGCAATCTGGCCAATTCCGCCGTCCTGCGCAGCGCCCTCGAGGAAAAGGGCTCCCTTTTCCACACCTCGACCGATTCGGAGGTGATCGCCTACGAGATCGTGCAGGACAGGCTGCAGACGGACAGCATCGAAGCCGCTGTTTCAGCTGCCATGGAGCGGATGGTCGGCGCCTACAGCCTGCTGATCGCCACCCCGGGGAAGCTGACGGCCGTTAGGGATCCGTTCGGCTTCAGGCCCCTGTGTATGGGCCGGCTGCGTGACGGATCGGTCGTTTTTGCCTCCGAAAGCTGCGCCCTGGACGCGGTCGGCGCGGTCTTTGAGCGGGACGTCGAGCCCGGAGAGATCGTAACGGCCGGACCGGAAGGCATTGCCTCGGACCGGAGCCACTGCGGAAAAGTTCCGAAGCGCTTCTGTGTTTTTGAGTATATTTATTTTGCCCGGCCCGATTCCGTCATTGACGGGGCCAGCGTCTGTCTGGCCAGACAGCAGGCCGGGGCTTTTCTGGCGGAAGAGCACCCGGTCGAGGCGGACGTGGTGATCGGCGTGCCGGATTCCGGTCTGGACGCGGCGATCGGCTATGCGAAGGCCTCCGGGATCCCCTATGCGATCGGTTTTACAAAGAACAAATATATCGGCCGCACCTTTATCGAACCTTCCCAGCAGGACCGGGAGGCAGACGTCAGGATCAAACTGAATCCTATCCGTTCCGTGGTCGAAGGAAAACGCGTGGTCCTGATCGACGATTCCATCGTCCGGGGCACCACCTGCCGCCGGACCATCCGGATGCTGCGGGAAGCCGGCGCGCTAACGATCCACATGCGGGTCAGCGCACCGCCTTTTATCGCGCCCTGCTGGTACGGGACCGATATCGACAGCTCAGACGTTCTGATCGCCAACCGGCACAGCACGGAGGAGATCGCCGGGATCATCGGCGTGGATTCCCTTGGCTATCTCAGCCTGGAGCACGTGCGGCTGCTGACCGGAAGAGATACGGGCTTCTGCACTTCCTGTTTTTCCGGAAAGTATCCGACCGAAGTGCCGTCGGAGACGGCAAAAAACCGCTTTGAACAGCGGATCCGTGAGACGTGACCGCAGGGCCGCGCGGAAAGGGGAGAAAAATGAGTCATACCGCCGTTGTCGGGATCAATTGGGGAGATGAAGGAAAGGGCCGCATGGTCGACCTTCTGACGGAGGATTTCGATCTTGTCGTCCGTTACCAGGGCGGCGGCAACGCCGGCCACACGGTGATCAACGAATACGGAAAGTTCGCGCTGCACCTGCTGCCTTCGGGCATTTTCAGACCGGGCGTCGTGAACCTTCTCGGAAACGGCGTGGCCCTGGATCCGGAAAATCTGTGGACGGAGATCGAAACGCTGCGTCAAAAGGGGGTGGCCGTCACGCCGGAAAACCTGAGGATCAGCGACCGGGCCTCCCTGCTTCTGCCCTGGCACCGTCTGCAGGACGGCCTGGAGGAGGCTCGACTGGCTGATAAAAAATACGGTTCCACCAAACAGGGGATCGCGCCTTTTTATTCCGACAAATTTCAGAAGAAAACCGTGATGGCCGGCGAGATGAGGGATTCCGGGCGTTTTCTGGCCCGTCTGGAGGAGCTCAGGGAGTGGAAAAACCTGACGCTGAGCGGCGTGTACGGCGCCGGGCCCTGCTCGCGCGGGGAACTGGAGGAATGGGCCGGGAATTACTGCGAAAAGATCCGTCCTTTCGTGACGGATGCCGGCCGGGTGCTGCGCGAGGCTGACGAAGCCGGCAGGCGCATCCTTTTCGAAGGCCAGCTCGGCGCGCTGCGCGATATCGATTACGGCATCTATCCCTATACGACCTCGTCCAATACGCTGGCCGCTTACGCGCCTGTCGGCGCCGGCCTGCCGTCTCTGAAGGTCGGTGAAGTCATCGGGGTGGTCAAGGCCTACGCCACCTGTGTGGGCGAGGGTCCTTTTGTCAGCGAACTGTCCGGCGAAGAAGCGGACCGGCTGCGGGAAGCCGGGGCGGAATACGGCGCGAAGACCGGGCGTCCCCGCCGGGTCGGCGCGCTGGATCTTCCGGCTACGCGCTACGGCGTACGGGTACAGGGCGCGACCGGCCTGGCCGTCACCAAGCTGGACGTACTTTCTTATCTGGAGAAGATCCCGGTCTGCACGCAGTACCTGGTAGAGGGAGAGGCCACCGACGAGTTTCCCTTCCCCGCCCTGCTGGACAAAGCCGAGCCGGTCATCCGCTTTGTGAAAGGCTGGAACTGCGATATTTCCGGCGCCCGCCGCTTTGAGGACCTGCCGCAGGCGGCGCGGGACTACGTCCGCCTGATCGGAGAGGCGGCCGGCTGCCCGGTGACCTATATTTCCGTCGGGCCGGAGCGGGAAAGCATCATCCGCTGCTGAAATTTTAAGCAAAAAAGCCCGGGACGGCGCCTTTGCGTGTATAATGAAACCATGAACGAACGGAGGACAGGAAGCGTGTTCCGTATTGAAAAAGACTCTCTCGGGGAGATCGAAGTCCCCGCCGATAAGTACTGGGGCGCTCAGACCGAACGCTCGCGCCGCAACTTCCCGATCGGAGACGGCCTGGAAAAAATGCCGGAGGAGGTCATTACGGCGCTGGCCGTGTTAAAGCGCGCGGCGGCCGCCGTCAATTTCCTCTTCCTGCCGGAAAAGATGACGCAGGAGAAGCTCCTGCCGCTCCTGGCCGCCTGCGACGAGGTGATCGGGGGCACGTTGGCGGCGCACTTTCCGCTGCTCGTCTGGCAGACGGGAAGCGGGACGCAGACCAATATGAACGTCAACGAGGTGCTGGCGAACCGGGCGAACGAGATCCTGGGCAGAAAGCTGCTGCACCCGAACGATGACGTCAACCTTTCCCAGTCCTCGAATGATATCTTCCCCTCCGCCATGCATATGGCGGCGGTGCTGGCCGTCGAGGGCCGCCTTTTTCCGGCGCTGGACGGGCTCATCGCCGCCTTTGCGCGTCTTGAGGAAGAGAACAGGGACGTTTTAAAATGCGGCCGGACCCATCTGCAGGATGCGGTGCCGATGCGTTTTTCGCAGGAGATCTCCGGCTGGCGGAGCGCGCTCGAGACCGACCGGAAGATGCTGCAGGCCGTTCTGGAGCCGCTCCGGGCGCTGGCGGCGGGCGGAACGGCCGTCGGGACCGGTCTCAATGCGCCGGAAGGTTTTGACCGTGCCGTCGCCGCCGAGGTGTCCCGCCTGACCGGCAGCCGCTTCGAAGCGGCCGAGAACAAGTTCCACGCGCTGGCTTTCAGGGATGAGCTGGTCTTTGCCCACGGGGCCCTGAAAACCCTCGCCGCCGACCTCATGAAGGTCGCGAACGATATCCGCTTCCTGGCCGGCGGACCGCGCTGCGGCCTCGGCGAGATCACGATCCCGGCGAACGAGCCCGGTTCTTCCATCATGCCCGGCAAGGTCAATCCGACCCAGTGCGAAGCCGTGACGATGATCGCCGCCCAGGTCATGGGGAACGACGTCACCGTCGGCCTTGCCGCTTCGCAGGGCCATTTCGAGCTGAACGTCTATATGCCGGTCATGATCTATAACTTCCTCCAGTCCGTCCGCCTGCTGGGCGACGGGATGCGCTCCTTTGAGGCGCGCTGCGTCTCCGGCATCCGACCGGTAAAAGAAAAAATGCGGCAGAATCTGGAGGGTTCCCTCATGCTTGTGACGGCGCTCAGCCCGCACATCGGCTACGAAAAAGCGGCGCAGATCGCGCAGAAGGCGCTCCGGGAGGATCTGTCGATCCGGGATGCCTGCCTTTCGCTGGGCTTTATGACGCCTGAAGATTTTGACGCCGTCTTTCATCCGGAAGAGATGGTCTGACGGCTGACCTGAATATCAACGATAAACAGAAAGGATCCGAAACCTATGACCGACCGTTACGAATCGCCGCTTTCGACGCGCTATGCCTCCGAATACATGCTGAAACTGTTCTCGGCCGACAGCCGTTATCAGACCTGGCGGAAGCTCTGGGTCGCACTCGCCCGGGAGGAAAGCCGGCTGGGTCTTCCCATCAGTCAGGAGCAGGTGGACGAGCTGGCCGCGCATATCAAAGACATCGACTATGAGTGCGTGCGTATCCGGGAGAAGGAGGTCCGCCACGACGTGATGGCGCACGTCTATGCCTACGGGAAGGCGGCGCCGTCCGCCGCCGGGATCATCCATCTGGGCGCCACCAGCTGTTACGTCACCGACAATGCCGACCTCATCCTGTACCGGGACGGGCTGAGATATCTGCGGGGAGAGCTCTGCGGCCTGCTGAAAGACCTTGCCGCGTTCGCGGAGCGGTATAAAGCCCTGCCGACGCTCGGATACACCCATTATCAGCCGGCGCAGTGCGTGACCGTGGGAAAGCGAGCCGCTCTCTGGATGCAGGACTTCCTTTCGGATCTTAAGGAGATCGATTACGCCCTTTCCTGTATCCGCTTTCTCGGTTCTCGCGGCACCACCGGCACCGAGGCCAGCTTCCTGGATCTGTTCGGCGGTGACGGCGAAAAGGTCGACGAGCTGAACCGTTCGCTTGCCGCGTCCTTCGGCTTTGAGGAATGCTACGACGTCTGCGGGCAGACCTATCCCCGCAAGACCGACAGCCGGATCCTGAACGCCCTGTCCTCCCTGGCACAGAGCGCCGCCCGCATGGCAAACGACATCCGCCTTCTGCAGCATGACCGGCAGATCGAAGAGCCCTTCGAATCACAGCAGATCGGCTCCTCGGCCATGGCCTACAAGCGCAATCCGATGCGCTGCGAGCGCATCTGCTCCCTGGCCCGCTACCTGATGGCGGACGCCTTGAATGCGCCTCTTACGGCCTCCGTCCAGTGGCTGGAGCGCACGCTGGACGATTCGGCGAACCGCCGGATCTGTCTTCCGGAGGGCTTCCTCTGCGCGGATGCCATCCTGCGTCTGGCGCGGAACGTTGCTTCCGGCCTGCGCGTGAACGAAAAGGTCATCGACAGGACCGTCCGGGAGTATCTACCCTTCATCGCTACGGAAAACCTGATGATGGAAGCCGTCAAAAAGGGCGGCGACCGCCAGGAGATCCACGAAGTGATCCGCCGCTGCTCCATGGAAGCCACCGCCCGTCTGAAGAACGGGGAACCCGGCGGGCTGACGGGGCTGCTCGCGCAGGAAGAAGTCTTCGGGCTTTCGCAGGAGGAGATCGACGCCCTCCTGGAGCCTTCGCGCTATATCGGCCGCTGTCCGGAGCAGGTCGAAGCCTTTCTGGCCAGATACGCTCCGGTCTGGGAAAAGGCGGACGAGACGAAAGTGGAGATCGATCTGTAAAACCGGCCGAGGGAAGGCCCGGCAGACGGATCTTCCCTTCTTTACCATACGAATATCATATGATACGCATAACAGCATAGGTATTTTGTTTTTTTGCTCCGAGGTGGTACACTGAGCAGGTATTTTTTTGAAAGCAAAAGGTCACTTTTGCCTACCAATATGAATCAGCGTAGGAAGCAGACATGAAATACGTTTTTGTGACCGGAGGCGTCGTATCCGGTCTGGGAAAAGGGATCTGCGCCTCGTCGCTGGCCCGGCTTCTAAAAGCCAGAGGCTATAAGGTGCAGAATCAGAAATTCGACCCGTATCTGAACGTGGATCCGGGGACGATGAGCCCCTATCAGCACGGGGAAGTCTTCGTGACCGACGACGGCGCGGAAACGGATCTGGATCTGGGACATTACGAACGCTTCGCCGACGAAGCCTTAAGCGCAGCCTCCTCGGTCTCTTCCGGAAAAATCTACTGGAGCGTCCTGAACCGGGAACGGCAGGGCGGCTATCTCGGACACACCGTACAAATCATTCCTCACATCACGGACGAAATCAAAAAGAATATTTACGCGATGGCCGGCAAGGGCCTGGATGCGGCTGTCTGCGAGATCGGCGGCACGGTCGGCGATATCGAAAGCCAGCCGTTTTTAGAGGCGATCCGCCAGGTGGCGGCCGAGCAGGGGCGCGGCAACGTGGTCTTTATCCACGTGCCGCTGGTCGTTCAGATCCCCGGCAGCGGCGAACTAAAGAGCAAGCCGGTGCAGCACTCCGTGAAGGAGCTGCAGGGCGTCGGCATCCAGCCGGATATCCTGGTCTGCCGCACGGACCAGCCCTTAGGCGATGAGATCCGCGAGAAGATCGCGCTCTTTGCCAACCTGGAAAAAGAGGCGGTCATCGAAAGCCTGACGGCCGACACCATTTACGCGGTGCCGCTCATGCTGGAGGAGGAAGGCCTGGCGGACATGGTCTGCCGCAAGCTGGGGCTGCCCGCCCGCGAGCCGGACTTAAAGGAATGGCGCGAGATGGTAGAGCGGATCCGCTCGGCCGATAAGAAGCTGAAGATCGCGCTGGTGGGCAAATACGTGCAGCTGCACGACGCCTACTTAAGCATAGAGGAAGCCCTGCATCACGCGGCGGCGGCGGCCGGCGCGGTGGCGGACATCGACTGGATCGACTCCGAAACCGTGACGGAGGAAAACGCGGCGGAGATCTTGGGCGGCTGCGACGGGATCCTGGTCCCGGGCGGCTTCGGCAGCCGGGGCATCGAGGGCATGATCACGGCCGCCCGCTATGCGCGGGAGAACGACGTCCCTTATTTCGGCATCTGCCTCGGGATGCAGATCGCCGTGATCGAGTTCGCGCGCCACGTTTTAGGCTGGGCGGACGCGAATTCCACGGAATTTGACAAAAAAACGGCGCATCCGGTCATCGATCTGATGCCGGAGCAGCTGAAGATCATCAATAAAGGCGGCACGATGCGGCTGGGCGCGTATCCCTGCGCGCTGGCGGAGGGGAGCCGGGTCCGGGCGGCCTACGGCGAGCCCCTGATCCGCGAGCGGCACCGCCACCGCTATGAGTTCAACAACGAATACCGCAGAGATTTCGAGGAGAAGGGGCTCGTTCTGTGCGGCCAGTCTCCGGACAGAAACCTGGTGGAGATCGTGGAAAAGGCCGGCGGCAGCTGGTTTGCCGGCGTGCAGTTCCATCCGGAGTTTTTAAGCCGGCCGAACCGCCCGCATCCGCTGTTTGCGGCCTTCATCAAAGCGCAGCTGGAAAGGAAGGGCGTATGAATCAGACGGTCATCGTACTGGATTTCGGCGGCCAGTATTCCCAGCTGATCGCCCGGAAGATCCGGGAATGCCAGGTCTACTGCGAGGTCCTGCCCTGGACCGCGAAGGCGGAGGAGATCCTGTCGAAGAATCCGATCGGCCTGGTGCTTTCCGGCGGCCCCGCCAGCGTGTACGCGGACGGCGCGCCGACCATGGACCGCTCCCTGCTTGACGCGGGCATCCCGGTCCTCGGGATCTGCTACGGCTGCCAGCTGACGGTAAAGCTCCTGGGCGGCGAGGTAAAAGCAGCGCAGGCGGACACGGCCCGCGAATACGGCCGGACGGAGACGTCCTACGATGCGGACTGCCCGCTCTTTGCGGGACTGCCCGAAAAAGGCATCAGCTGGATGAGCCACGGCGACTACGTGAGCCGCCTGCCGGAGGGCTTTCAGGTCTCGGCGGCGACCGCGCACTGCCCGAACGCCGGCATCTTTGACCCGGCCCGCCGGATCTTCGGCGTGCAGTTCCATCCCGAAGTGCGCCACACCGATAACGGGAAGGAGATGATCCGCCGCTTCCTGATGGACGTCTGCGGCGCCGAGGGCGACTGGGTCATGAAGGATTTCGCGGCCCGGGCGGTTAAAGAGATCCGCGAAAAGGTGGGCGACGGCAGCGTGCTTCTGGCCCTCTCCGGCGGCGTGGATTCTTCGGTCGCGGCAGCCCTGATCGGGAAGGCGATCGGAGAGCGGCTCCTCTGCATCTACGTGGATCACGGCCTGATGCGGAAGAACGAGAGCGAGGAAGTCGAGGCGTATTACGCCGCGCAGCCGGTCCGCTTCCACCGCATCGACGCGAAGGACCGCTTCCTGAAGGGCTTAAAAGGCGTTGTCGAGCCGGAAGCAAAGCGCCGCTTCATCGGGGCGGAATTCATAAAGGTCTTCAGCGAGGCCGCCGAAACGTACGGGCCGGCGGAGTTCCTTGCGCAGGGCACCATCTATCCGGACGTCATCGAGTCCGGCGCGGCCGGCGGCCACACCATCAAGAGCCACCACAACGTCGGCGGCCTGCCGGAGCACATCAGCTTCCAGAGCATCGTGGAGCCGCTGCGGATCCTGTTTAAGGACGAGGTCCGCGCGCTCGGCCGGGAGCTGGGCGTGCCGGAAAACATTGTCAGCCGCCAGCCCTTCCCGGGGCCGGGCCTTGCAGTCCGCGTGATCGGGGAGGTCACGGAGGAAAAACTGGCCATCGTCCGCGAAGCGGACGCCATCTTCCGCGAGGTGATGGCGCAGCACGGGCTGGCGAATTTCGCGGACCAGTATTTCGCGGTCCTGACGAACATGCGGACCGTGGGCGTGATGGGAGATGAGCGCAGCTACCAGTACACGGTGGCGCTCAGGGCGGTCACGACGGAGGATTTCATGACGGCGGACTTTGCCCGTATCCCCTACGAGGTGCTGGAGGAGGCCTCCCGGCGGATCGTCAACGAGGTCCCGGGCGCCAGCCGCATCGTTTACGACATTACGTCCAAACCGCCCGCTACGGTTGAGTTTGAGTAATTGATAAATATCTGCTATAATAGAAACACCAGGAGGAAGGCAGCATGAGTGAGAGAATGAATGAGAATGAGCGCTTCGGATCCTTATTGTTCAATGAAAGCGCCATGAAAAAGTACATATCCGGAGAATCCCTGGACGTCTGGCGCGAATGCGTCCGGACCCGCACGGTCCTGCCGGAGAAGATCGCGGCCGACATTGCCGACGGCATGAAGCGCTGGGCCCTTGAAAAAGGCGCCACCCACTATACGCACTGGTTCCAGCCGCTGCACGGGGAGACCGCCGAAAAGCACGAAGGCTTCCTGATCCCGGACGGCAAGGACGGCTACCGCATGGAATTCTCCCGCAAGGAGCTGGTGCGCGGCGAGCCGGATGCCTCCTCCTTCCCGTCGGGCGGCCTGCGCTCCACCTTTGAGGCGCGCGGCTACAGCGCCTGGGATCCCACCTCCTACGCCTTCATCAAGGACAAGGTGCTCTGCATCCCGACCGTCTTCTGCGCGTACTCCGGCGAAGTCCTGGATAAGAAAACGCCGCTGCTTCGTTCCTGCGACGCCTTAAACACCCAGGCGGTGCGGATCCTGCGGCTGATCGGCGACGACAAGACTGAAAGCATCCGCGTCAACGTCGGACCGGAGCAGGAATACTTCCTGATCCCCAAGAAGCTCTTCCAGAAGCGCATGGACCTGCGGCTCTGCGGCCGGACCTTGTTCGGGGCCGACGCGCCGAAGAAGCAGGAACTGGAGGACCACTACTACGGCGCCATCAAGCCGGAGATCACGCAGTTCATGCAGGAGATCAACGAGGAACTCTGGAAGCTGGGCATCTGCGCCAAGACGGAACACAACGAGGTGGCGCCCGCCCAGTATGAGATGGCCCCCTTCTTTACCGACGCCAATACTGCCAACGACCAGAACCAGCTCACGATGGAGATCATGAAGCGGGTCGCCGACCGGCTCGACCTGGTCTGCCTTTTCCATGAAAAACCCTTCGCGGGCGTCAACGGCTCCGGCAAGCACGTCAACTGGTCCGTCTCCACCGACCGGGGCGAGAACCTGTTCTCCCCGGGCGAGACGCCGGCGGACAACACCCGTTTCCTGCTTTTCCTGGCCGCCTTCGTCAAGGGCGTGGATGAATACTCCGAGCTGCTGCGCTGCGCCTGCGCCTATGCGGGGAACGACAGCCGTCTGGGCGGACAGGAAGCGCCGCCTGCCATCATCTCGGTCTTCGTGGGAACGGAGCTCGAGGGCGTCATCGATTCCATCATCCGCGGGGAGACCTACGTCAATCAGGGCGACCACTACCTGACCGTCGGCAAGGATATCCTGCTGCAGCTTTCCAAGGACAACACGGACCGCAACCGGACCTCGCCGGTCGCCTTTACCGGCAACAAGTTCGAGTTCCGCATGCCCGGCTCCAGCCAGTCCATCGCCGCGCCGGTCACCTATCTCAACGTGATCATGGCGCAGGAATTAAAGGAAGCCGCCGATATCCTGGAAAAGAGCGAAGATAAGCCCGGCGCCGTCAGGGAGCTGATCCGGAAGATGCTCAGCGAGCACCGCCGCATCCTCTTCAACGGCAACGGCTACGACCAGGCCTGGATCGAGGAAGCGGAAAGACGCGGCCTTAAGAACCTGCGCAACACCGCGGAGGCGCTGCCGGAGAACGTCAGCGAGAAGAACATCCGCATCCTGACCGAAAACGGGATCTACACCCGCAAGGAGATGGAATCCCGCAACGAGGTCCGGATTGAAAACTACTGCGGCATCACGGTCATCGAGGCGCGGACGCTTCTGGAGATGATCCGCCAGGGCATCTTCGGGGCCGTCAGCGATTACCTGACCGCCATGCCGGGCCGCTTCCACTTTGAGAAGCAGCTGGCGGAGAAGGCCGGCGCCCTGGGCAACGATCTGATGCATGCGACGGAGGCGCTGGAGGAAGCCGTCGGACGCTTCGAGAAGGCGGGCTCGGCGGAAGAGAAGCTTTCGGTCTGCAGCGGGATCATCGTGCCGCGGATGGCGGCCTGCCGCCAGGTCATCGATCAGCTGGAAAAGATCGTAGACCAGCGCTTCTGGCCGTACCCGACCTATACGGAGTTAATGTTTACTATCTGAAAGGGATAACAAAATGTGCGGAATCATCGGATATACCGGTTCGGATCCGGCAGTGCCGATCCTTTTGGACGGCTTGAAGAAACTCGAATACCGCGGCTATGACTCGGCCGGCATCGCGGTGCAGACGAAGGACGGCCTTCACATGATCAAAGCCTCGGGCAAGGTGGAGCATCTGGCGGCGCTGGCCGCCCAGGCGCCGGATCTGGAGGGCGTGTGCGGCATCGGGCACACCCGCTGGGCCACGCACGGCTCTCCGACCGATATCAACGCCCACCCGCATATGTCGGCGGACGGACGCTTTGCCATCGTGCATAACGGTATCATCGAGAACTATCTGGAGATCAAAAAGGATCTGGAGGAGAAGGGCGTCGTCTTCGCCAGCGAAACGGACACGGAGGTGATCGTGCAGCTGCTGGCGTATTACTACGACGGCGACGTGCGCAAGAGCTTAACAAGGACCATCCGCCGGCTGGAGGGCTCCTACGCGCTGGCGGTCCTGTGCGCGGACGTGCCCGGCACCGTGTTCGCGGCCCGGATGTCCAGCCCGCTCATCGTGGGCGTCGGGGCGGGAGAGAACTACTTCGCCTCCGATATCACGGCGCTCATCCGCCACACGAAGGACGTGATCGATCTGGAGGACGGCGAGACCGCCGAGATCAGCCCGGACAGCGTCGTGATCTACGACCGCTACGGCTCCCGCACCGAAAAAGCGCCGCGCCACATCCTCTGGGATATCGCGGCGGCGGAAAAGGGCGGCTACGATCACTTTATGATGAAGGAGATCATGGAGCAGCCGCAGGCCCTGCAGGCGACCATCGTGCCCCGCATCAAGGGCGGACAGATCGTGCTGGATTCCGTCGAGCTGGACATGACGAAATTCGACCGCATCCTGATCACCGCCTGCGGATCGGCCTATCACGCGGGCTGCGTGGGGCGGATCGTGATCGAATCTTTATGCCGCATCCCCGTGGAGGCGGAGGTCGCGAGCGAATTCCGCTACCGCGACGCGGTCATCAATGAAAAGACGCTGGTCATCGTCATCAGCCAGTCCGGAGAGACGGCGGACACCATCGCAGCGTTAAAAGAAGGGAAAAACAAGGGCGCTTCCACGCTGGCCATCGTCAACGTGGTCGGCAGCACCATCGCGAAGCTGGCGGACCAGGTCATCTACACCTGGGCCGGGCCGGAGATCGCGGTCGCCACGACCAAGGGCTACGTCACGCAGCTGGCGATCCTGGACCTGTTTGCGGTCTGGGCCGCCCGGAAGCTGGGCCGCCTGGACGACGCTTCCTACAAAAAGCTGGTGAAGGGCTTAAAGGCCCTGCCGGCGCAGGCGCAGCGCGCGCTGGACTTAAGCGCCGGCGTGAAACGGCTGGCCGCCCTCTACCACGACCGGCAGTCCATCTTCTTCATCGGACGGAACCTGGACTACGCGCTGGCCATGGAGGGCTCGCTGAAATTAAAGGAGATCTCCTACCTGCACTCGGAGGCCTATGCGGCCGGCGAGCTCAAGCACGGCACCATCGCGCTGATCGAGCCGGGCCGGCTCGTAGTCGCGCTGTGCTGCTGCGAGCGCTTATATGAAAAGACCGCCTCCAATATCCAGCAGGTCAAGGCCCGCGGGGCGACGGTCTTAGCGGTGGCGCAGGAATCGAAGCGCCAGGTATACGGCGAAGCGGACCACGTGCTGCAGGTGCCGGACTGCCATCCGCTCCTGTTCCCGGTGACGGAGATCATCCCGCTGCAGCTGTTAGCCTACTACGTGGCGCTGGAGAACGGCTGCGATATCGACAAGCCGAAGAACCTGGCCAAGTCGGTGACGGTGGAATAACGAATCAAAATCAGAAGCAGCTGTCTGCCTGTTTTATTCGGCGGGGGCGATGCCGAAGCGGTATCCCTCCGCTGTTTGCGTGAAGGAGAGCGGTATCTCCTCGGAAAGCGAAAGGCCCGGATCGATCAGCTTCAGGACGATCTCCTGATCGGAGGAGACGGTCACTTCATACGCTTCGTGGGCCGGCAGCACGATCTGGAGCGAATAGCCCCAGAGGCCGCAGGGCACGGGACAGTCGGTTTCTTCGGGCGTATCGTCCCGGATCGCGGCGATCAGCTTATCTCCCTGCCGCACCGAGATCTCGGTCCCGGCAGGCGCCAGCAGCTGGTAGTACTTTCCGTCCAGCGGCGCGGTAAGGGGCGTTTCGGTATAGTAAGGGTCCATGGCCCGCATATAAGCCAGGCAGAGCTCCGGATAGTGCGCGCTGGAGATGGCTTTCATGTTGTCGAGGGAGAACAGAGTGGAGAAGAGGTACGGCTTGACGATCAGCGCCTTCAGCAGCGTTTCCAAAAGATGCACCAGCGTCTCCTTCATGGCGTCCAGATCGGTATCCACGCCCATTCGCTGCAGCGCGCGGTGGATGATCGGCTCGGCGTCCTGCATCAGGCGGCTGCGGTTGTGCATCAGATCGTCGGTCAGAACGGAGACCTCGTCCGTCGTGATCACTTCGCGCGCAAACTGCAGGCCGATATCCTTTAACGAGGAAGAAGTGTTCTTGCGCAGATAGACAAGGCGGAACAGATCGCGCAGGCCCTGCTGCAGATCGGCGGTATAGACTGCGCGGCTTTCGATGCCGATCTCGGCCCAGGTGCCGAGCAGCTCGTCGAGATACTGCGCCTGCGTCCAGTTCCGGACCTGTTCGTCCGGCGTCAGGGAGAAGAGACGCCCGCCTCCGCCGAGGTTGAGTACGGTGAAGTCGGAGATCCGGTACGTGCCCCAGTCACCGAAGGAACGCAGCTGCCGGAACTGCCGCTCGATCTCCTCCAGAGACGCCTCGAAGTTAAGGTCGCTTAAGGTGGTCGGCAGCACGATCTCGCGGCCGAAGCGGGTAAAGCCCATCGCCTCCATGGCTGTTTTGGGCACCGGGTCGTTCGGGTTGATGATGCAGAAGATGTTGCCGAAGGTCCCGCTTTTCGCGTAGCGATCCTCGTCCAGCGGCACGCCGCGCGGCGCTTCGAAACAGTAGGCGTAGAGATCCTCTTTAGCCAGCTGGACCTTATCTCCCAGGAAGGATACGCCATCGCAGATGTACTCGTCCATGCGGCCGCTCGCGACGTTGCAGGAAGCGCCGGCCCGGGAATAGCCGCTGATCCAGATCTTCAGCCGTCCCGTCAGCGCATGGCTTTCCACGTAAGCTTTGAGGGCGGCCAGGACGATCTCGCTGGCCTCGTAGAAGCCCTGATGGTAGCCGCCGGCGACGCCTTCGCCTACGGTGAAGTTCGAAGCCCACTCGCTTTCATAATTGGCGCCGCGAAGCCCGACGGCCAGAAGCGTAATGCCGTCCAGGTCCTTGCGGCCGATCATCACGCCGAGCGAATCCGTGCCCGGCTTCTCATGGAAGTACGCGTTGGCTTCGATGTCTTTGAATCCGGCCTTTCTCAGCACTTCTTCGCCGTTGATATAGCGGTGTGCGTAGGAATAATCGTCGATCGAGGCGAAGCTGGCCATGGCAAAGGAGAGCGAGGCGGTCGCGAGGGAAGGATCGTACTGCGTGGCAGGATGATCGAAAAACGCGTCGGTATAGTACAGGTAGCTTTCCTCGTCCTGCGTGCCGCTCTGGTAGCGGAAGCTGATCTTTCTGACGCCGGCCGGCAGGCAGGAAGAAAGCAGCAGGCAGAGGGCCAGCAGCAGGCTGAGCAGCCCGGAGGTCCTGAGAACGGATGAAAATCTCTGCTTTTGCTTTTTCATCACAGACCTCCCAGAAGCACGATAATGATCGCCAGGACGTAGCCGATGGACAGCGCGAAGAGGTAATAGGTCATGGTCAGCGCGTCCACAAAGCGGCTGCGCGGCCCTTTATGCGGATGATAGAAGAAGATCAGCGGGACGAGCAGCAGAAGATCCGTGGTCTGGCCCCAGCCGAAATCGACCGCCTGCGAGCCGCGTCCCATCAGCAGGTTCAGGACCACGATGAACAGGATCAGCAGGCAGGTCAGGCCGTTCTTGATCCAGAGGAAGCGGTTGCCGTTGAAGATCTTCCTGGCATTCTCCGTTCCGTAGCGGCGCTCAAAGAACAGCCGCAGGAAGAAGAGCATGAACAGGTAGGAAACGCAGAGCACGGAGAAGGGGATCTTTTCGCCGTTCAGCAGAAGGCGCAGCGATAAGGGCAGTTCCCAGCCGAAAAGCACCTTCGCCCCTTTGGAAACGACGTGGGCGCCGAAGATCACGAGCGCCGGGATCAGGGAACAGAGCCGGTACAGGATCAGGCGTTTTTTCGTCGTAATGAAGCGGGGCGTAAAGAAGAGGAAGAGCATCATCACGAAGTACAGGCAGATGGTCCCGAACATGTTGGGCGGCGTGAAGCTGCCGGCCAGCTGATACAGAGGAGACCCGCTGTTCACCAGATACGACATGACGGAGTATTCCAGCGCGTACAGCCCCAGATAGAGGAAAAGATAGAGGAAGATGCGGCCCATGACGCGCATATCGTCCAGGAACAGGTCGAAATCCAGGAAGTACAGCAGGAACATGCCCAGATAGTAATAGTTCATGAACTGCGTGTTGATGACGGCCGCCGAGCTTAGATCCAGATCCCCGACGCCGATGAATACGGCCGCATAGGAGATGACCCGGAAAGAGGAGCGCATCAGGATCGTGGAGCCGATCAGGGAGAGCAGGGTCTCCGGCAGGAAGGGGAAAAGCTTTATGTCGGTCTTCGGCTCCGAAAGCATGGCATAGCTGATCAGGTTGCTGCCGGTCAGCACCTGCCGCCGGACGCCGTTTTTCGTTCCGTAGATCAGGCAGTAGATGAGGAAGAACAGAAGAAGCAGGGTCAGGCAGCCGCCCAGGACCAGAAAGACGATGGAGAGGATCCAGCCGCTGCTGTAAGCGTCGTAGGCGGCGGCGCTGTCACGGTGCAGCTGCGCCAGATCGATCGTAAGATCCAGCTTATCCCGGATCAGTTCCTCGACCTCCGGCCGGAAGGAAGAGACCTCGCTCAGCAGGGTCTCCTTCAGCAGGTCCGACAGTTCGGCGTCCTCCACCGAATAGACCTTGCTGTACAGGCTGATCAGGACCGGCGTTTCGCCGCTTAAGTCGATCCGCGCATCGTAGCTCTGCCCCGTCGTATAGTCGGAATAGCCCGCGGAAACGGTGTCGGGGTCCTCTTTGTTCAGACAGACGTGATAGGAGAGCCGCCCGCTGTCCGACCAGCGATGAATCGTAAAATCCACGTTGTAGGGGAAGGAATCGTCCGTATCGGCCTTGACGCTGACCATCTTTTCGTTCCCGTCCGTCCGGAAGATCTCCATCCGGGCAATGGTCCCGCTCGGGGAAAGCGTCAGGCTGCCCTCGTCCCGGATCCCGCTCATCAGCTTCTTCAGCGCGTCGGGGGCGTCCGCCATCGCGTTTCGGTCGTAGCGGTCGTATTCCTTAAAGCCGTAGGAAAGACAGCCCAGCGCGCTTACGATCAGCAGGCAGAGCAGGATCCGGAAGGGGCCGGAGCCCATCACGTTGAAAAACCAGACGGTGATCTTTAAAGGTTTTTTCTGCGGAAGCTCCTCCGGATAGGAAGAAATGCCCTCGCAGTAAGGCTTGTAGTCCTCCCCGCAGCAAGCGGAGATCCTTTCTTTAAGCCTCGGGCCGGGCATGATATAACCGGACTCGATCAGCCGGTAGAAGAGCGGCGGGATCCGGAGCGCGCGGGCGAATTGCCGGCAGCTCAGGCCGCGTTTCATCCGCACCTCATACAGATATTTGTTGTAGGAGGTGCGGTTCACAGCGGTCTGGCAGCTTTTGGCGCTTCGTTTCTTCATTCCGGATACCCCGCCGGGCAGGTGACGCAGTATAGTTTTCGGATCAGCCCACGACGTAGGCCTTCGGATCCACTTCCGGGCAGAGCCTGGCGCAGATCTCGCAGACCTCGTGGAAATTCTCCAGTGCGATCTCGACCGAGCCGGCCGCCGTATTTTCCTCGAAATGCAGGGCTTCCGGTTCGCCGGGCATGTAGATGCGCTCGAAGCCGGGCGCGAGCGGCGCCGCCTTCAGTTCGTCGATGTAGGCGTCCAGCCGGCCCATGAATTCCGCCGGATCCATAAAGTAGGAGATATCGATGGCGCCGAAGGCGTGGCAGATGCCGGGGCCTTCGTGCAGGCGTTCCGGCGGCGTGCTCGTGATGGGCCGCACCTCGAGTCCGGAGCAGCCGTCGCTCAAAAGACCGCAGAGGATATCGATCGCGAGGCAGATGCCGGAGCCCTTGTAGTTCCGGTCCGCGCCGAGCGGCAGGCAGTAGCCCTTGAGCGCCGCGTTGGCGTCCGTCGTCGGATAACCGTCCTTGTCGCAGGCCCAGCCGAGCGGGATCTCCTTGCCTTCGCGGGCGCAGTTGACGATATTGCCGCGCGCGACCACGCTGGTCGCCATATCCAGCACGAAGTCATGATTCTTTGCGCAGGGGAAGGCGATCGAGAGCGGATTGGTGCCGGTGCAGGGCTTCATGGAGCCGTAATGCGCCACGAACGGCAGGGTGTTGGTAAAGGCCAGGCCGATCATGCCCTCCTTTAAGGCCATCATCGAATAATAGGCCGCGACGCCGTAATGGGAGCTGTTCCGCACCGTGCAGAAGGCCATTCCGCCGGCTTTCGCCTTCTCGATGGTCTTCTTCATCGCAAAGGTCGAGGTGTGGGCGCCGAGTCCGTTGTGACCGTCGACGACCAACGCACCGCCGCGTTCGCTGACGATCTCCGGCTCACCCTTCGCCAGGATAAAGCCCTTGCCCACCTGCGTCGTGTACTGCTTCATCCGGGCCATGCCGTGGGAATTGGTCCCGCGCAGGTCCGCGAAGAGCAGGTTGTCGGTCACCTCCGCCGCACAGGTATCGTTCATCCCGATCGCCCTGAAGGCGGCCATGCAGACCTTCTTATATCCATCCAGACTGATCCTTACGCTTTCAAACTGAACTGCCATCGTATCCTCCTTTGGCGGCGGCTTTCGGCTCCCGCCCCTTCTTTTATACTACAAAACGCTTCCGTTTACAATTGCGGCGTAATTTTCCGGATCCGTGTCGCCCTCGGTGTTGACGAGCAGGATCACGGAATCCGGCCCGATGCCGAAGCGCGCGCGCAGATCCTCCGATGCCAGGATCCGCCGCACGAGGCCGTAGGTGACCGCGCCGGATTCTCCGGATACCACCGCCGGATCCGACCCTTCCGGACGGGCGTAGGCGCGCATGCCATCCCGCGCGATCTCGTCGGAGCAGGCGCAGAAGAAGGCGCTGCAGTCGCGCAGGACGGGCCAGACGATCCCGCAGGGCGTGCCGCAGTTAAGACCGGCCATGATGGTCTCGGGGTTGCCGCCGACGGAATGGATCTTTCCGTCCCCCGCTGCGGCTGACCGGTACACGCAGGCGGCCGTTTCGGGCTCGGCAATGGTCACGAACGGCGGTGCGGCAGGAGAGCGGCTCACGAAGTAGGATTCGATGCCGCCGGCCATGGCGCCGACACCGGCCTGCAGGAAAAGATGCGTCGGCCGCTTGCCGCCCATCTGCCGCGCGGCTTCGGCGGCGAGCGTCAGATACCCCTCGATGATGTGGGCCGGGATCTGCTCATAGCCTTCCCAGGCGGTGTCCTGGATCAGGATCCAGCCGTTTTCCCGCGCCAGCTCGTCGCAGTACGCGACCGTCTGATCGTAATTGAATTCGGTGATCCGGGCGTCGGCGCAGCCGGCTTCCTCGATCGCGCGGCGTCTGGCTTCCACGGAGCCCTTCGGCATAAAGACGTGCGCCTGACAGCCGAAAAGCTTCGCGGCCCAGGAAACGCCCTTGCCGTGATTGCCGTCCGTGGCTGTCACGAAGGTGATCTCCGCACAGCGCCGGCGGATATCCGGCTCCTGAAAGTCCGCAAAAACCGTGCGGCGCGGATCCAGCGACAGCTGCTTACAGAGGATCCGGAACATCGCGTAGCTTCCGCCGAGCCCTTTGAAGGCCTTCAGGCCGAAGCGGCCGGATTCGTCCTTCACGAAGATCTCGTCCACCCCGCAGCGCGCGGCGGCGGCGGACAGGCTTAAGAGGGGCGTCTCCCGGTAGCCCGGAAGCGTCCGGTGAAAGCGCAGGGCATCCTGCGCCGCCTCCTCGGAGAAGGAGAGGCAGACGTCGTTAAAAACGGGCTCCTGCCTCATAAAGCGGAGATCCGCCGCCCGGTATTCTTTCATCGTTTTACCCTTTCTCGGCGGTCTGACGCCGCCGGGGATCGGCCTCAAAAAGGCCGTGCCGGTTGCAGTACGCATAGAGCTTTCTGACGCGGCTGATCCTGAATCTTGCTTCGGCCGTCCCTTCCGGGTACAGCTTTACGAACTGGACGCCCTGATCCGACACGGCGACCAGAAACGAAATGTAATGGTCTTTCTGCATCGGATGGCTGACGGTAACGTAGTATTCGTCCTCAACGACCTCGATGCGGATGGAGTGCTCCGCGTCCGGCGCTTCAGGCTCCGCCGGCGGCAGGGTGATGCCGCAGCAGCTGATCAGCGCCTCTCCGCAGCTTTGGATCACGTTGCCGCAGACCGGGCAGACGTAGAACCTCCCCTTCAGCATGTTGGAAGAGCGGTTCCGGTTGCGGACGTCCTCGCCGGAGAGCAGCTCGATGACGGAGATCCCGAGCTCCTTCGCCAGCGGCTCCAGCAGGCTGATATCGGGAAAGCCCTGCCCCGTTTCCCACTTGCTCACGGCCTTCCCGCTGACGAAGATCTTCTCTGCCAGCTCTTCCTGCGTCATTTTTTTGTTTTCCCGGAGCCTGCGTATCACAGACCCTGTTACGTATTTATCCATGGTTTTCACCTCCCTGCGGGTCATCATATCTCCCTTGGGAGGAGATGGCTACCCACGCAGCGTGGAGGCGGTGCGGCGGGCCGAAGCAGATGCTGCTCCTTTATGATGATCAAACGGGAACTTACGTGTCTATCCTTATCAATTCTGCGATCGCTTTGTTCCGGTAGACCAGGTCTTCCCTGGCGGTAAAGCCGGCTTTCTCCCAGAATGCATTTCCGACGTCGTTCCTGGCAAAGACGACCAGCGCTGCTTTGTTTATCCCATTTGCCTTAAGGGCATCCATCGCCGCATCGACAAGCTTCGTCGCGATTCCCTGCTTTCTGTGATCGGGATCTACCGCCGTATGATAAATGAACCCGCGCCTTCCGTCGTGACCGGCAATAATGACGCCGATGATCTCATCAGACTTTTCGGCAACAAAGCAGGTGTCCGGATTCCTGCGGAGGTATCTGGCGATGCCTTCCCTGGAGTCGTCGAGGTTATTCAAGCCCATTCCCGCACAGGAAAGCCACAGCTGATAAACCTTTTCGTAATCGTTTATTGTCATCAGGCGTATTTTCATATCCGTTCACCAAACTGCGATTCCTGAACGATCCCCGTCAATTCTTCTTCGCTGTGTTCGGGCCAGACGATCTTGTCCAGTCCCGCAAGCGCTTCCGCGTCTTTTTCCGTTGCTTTCATTTCCTGTATTTACCTCCCCAAATCCTGACTTTGCAGGATCCCGGCAAATAAGCATTCATCGCGGCAGATCCGCCACGTATTCTGCAAGCGCGAGAGCGATGTCAAAATGCCCCGGGTCATGCTGCGTGTGTTCGATCTGTCCCTTTTCCTTTCTGTCGGTCCATTCCGGCGCATCCAGCAGGTCCCCGCTTGTAAAAAACATATAGACTTCCAGCCCGCGGAAATCACAGACGGCCTGCACGGCAGATCCCTCCATCTCCACGGATATACAGCCTTCCGTCTTATGCTTTTCGAAGCTGCCCTCGGTTTCTCTGTAGAAGGCGTCCGTCGTCCAGGTTTTGCCCATAACATAAGGGATCCCGTTTTCTTCCATAAAGGCCCTGACGACGTCATGGTTTTTGATCCGGATATAGTCTGATGCCGGCGCATAGTGATAGGAAGTCCCTTCGTCACGGTAGGCTTCCGTCGGGATCATGACTTTGCCTCTGGCGATCTCTTTGTTGAGACATCCCGCTCCGCCGAAATGGATGATCCTGTCCGTGTCCAAGACAGTCGGTAATTCTTCGATCGGTCCCACGCAGGCCGGCGCGCCGACCCAGGTCCTGTAAAAACCGAAGCGTTTGCCGTGGTATTTCAGCAAATATACCGAAGTGGCCCCGCAGGCCATCGAGAATTCGCCGACTTTTTCGCAGTCATAGTGAGCGATCACATACTTTTCGATCTTCTGAGAAAAAGTAAATATGACGGCATCCGCCGGAACGGCATGCTCATTCCTTTTTACGTTGATCTTGGCAGGAGATCTGTCGTCAAATGAATCAGTTATCATTGCAAACTCCCCTCTCGCTGACGAATATTCTTCGCTTGCGTTTTAAGATATTCCTGAAGGGCGGTGTATTCCCGCAAGTATGAACCTCGTTTTTCTTCGCTGACGTCCGCGTACGACTGGTGACGGGAAAAAATATCAACAGCTTCCTGAAGGGGGAGCCATTGCGGTTCAACACCGCGGCGGACTTCTTCCTCTGTAAGATGCATCCGGCCGGTGCCTGTCACTTCGCAGACGAAATAATGGCTGATGTAGCGGTATTCTTCATAGTATTCATACAAAGTGGTAAACCGGTACAACGGCAGGACGATATACCCCGTTTCTTCTTCAACCTCACGTGTGCAGCATTCATCAGCTGTTTCACCTTCTTCCCTTCCCCCGCCGGGGACGAGCCACCAGCCTGAATTGACTTCATAGGTGAGCAGGATCATTCCATCCCGCACGACGATGGCCCGGCTGCCCTCCCTGGTCTTGGTATAGGTTTCAAAGCGGTTGGCTCCAAGTATTTCAACTCTGGTCATATCTGTTCTGTCCTCGTCAAGTCAGTTTTTGCCCGGCTCGCTGTTCCCCGTTCCCGTTCTGATCAGGTGGCCTTCCTGTACCGCTGCGAACGTCGCCACGGCGCTGACGATGGCACCGCTGTATTTCAGATCAATGAGTGTCAGTGTCAGCGGAAGGATAAACAGCAGGATCCCCGTCACCTTATTCATGACCGTATGCAGGACAACGATTTCCTTCCGCATGACGTATCCGGAGATCAGGTTGACCGCTTTGATCACGGCGATCACGATGATCCATACGATAAGCCAGACCGGCACGTGAACGACCGGGATCAGTTTTATCAGACACACGGCGACCAGGACAAAATCAGCCGCCGTATCGAACTTCGATCCGAACTCGCTGAC
>JAEEUR010000103.1 GCA_016290595.1 Lachnospiraceae bacterium
TTCCGCAGGCAAAATGTACGGAAACATGGATCACGAATACCGGGATTTCCGTACTGACCTGATCCAAAACCCGCTTGTCCGGATGCCGTCCTTCTTTCAGGAAGTTGTGGTCATAGCCGAAGCCGATAACGGTTTCCGAATCGCCGGCCTGTTTTCGGAAATCTTTCAGGACATCAATGATCTCCGCAAACGAATTGCAGTCCGAAAGATCCGCCCACATCGACGTCTGCCCGTTCATGATGAAGTGGCTGTGCGGGTCGATAAAGCCCGGCATCAGGCATTTCCCGTCAAGATCAAGGAATTCCGCATCCAGCCCGGCCGCTTTCCGGATCTCATCGAGGCTTCCGAGCGCGGCGATCACGCCGTCACGGACCAGCACCGCCTCCGGCCTGTGCTGGTCCTCTTCGGCCGCGCTTTTGAAGCGCATGGTCAGGATCCTGCCGTTGTAAAATACTCTGTCCATCCTTTCATCCTCTGATCCAGGTTCTGCCGTTTGGCTCCGGCTGCCCGGCACCCTGTTTTGTCTTTACCGGTACAGTATAGCATATTTTCCGCCCCAAGAGGCCCGGAAAGCGGCCTCATTTCTTTCCGCGCCAGACGGCCAAAGAAAAAAGGCCGGAAGGAACCGTCCCTTCCGGCCCTGTTTTGGGCTTTGATCCTTATTCGAAGTGCGGCACGTCCAGCCAGACGTGGCCCTGAACGGCAGCCTCATGGGCGATAATGCCCGGCAGCGTCAGCTCGGCCGCCTTTTTCGCCGTCGTGAACGGTTCTTTGCCGAATTCAACGTAGTCCAGGAAGGCCTGCGCGCCGGTGTAATCACTGGTGCCGTGTCCGCCGAACTTGATGTCGATCGGCGCGTCCAGCTTGGTGCCGTTGCAATTCATCGGGACCATTTCCTTGTCGGTCTTCTCAAAGTAGCGCATGCCGACCGTATCGTAACCCGGCGTGCGGCCGGTCTCCAGGGAGCCGCCGGTGCCGTAGATGTTGTACGTCACGATGTGCGGCGTCCGGGGCGTGACCTGGCTGCGCAGGATCTTGATGATCCGGCCCTGCTTCGTCTCAAAGAGCGCGACCTGCATGTCGATCGTGGAGGGCCACAGATCCGGCACGATGGTGTTCTTGTTGCCCCAGCCGGTCGCCTTCACCACGTAATCGTCCGGGCCGATCAGGAACATCAGCGGTCCGAGGCAGTGCGAGCAGTAGTGGATCGGCGGGCGGTAGGTGCGCCAGAAGGACTCGTTCTTGCGGGTCCCGCAGTCAAAGAGACGGTCCCGGATATCGTGCACGTACTCGGCTTCCGCATAGTGGATCCGGCCGATGCGTCCGTCGTCCACGAACTTCTTCCACTGCTGGATAAAATCCAGATAGATGTAGTTTTCGGCCATCATATATTTCCGGCCGGTGCGCTTTACGGTCTCCACGATCCGCTGGCAGCCCTCGATGGTGTTGGCCATAGTCACTTCGCTGAAGACGTCCTTGCCGGCTTCCAGGGCTTTGACGACCTGCTCCTCGTGGAAGGGGATCGGGGTCACGACCGCCACGGCGTCGATATCGGCTTTCAGGAATTCGTCGAAGTCGGTATAGCACTGGCTGTCCTCAAGGCCGATCTCCCGCTGCGCACCCTCGCGGTTGATGTCGTTCGGGTCGCAGATGGCCGTGATCTCGGAACGTTCGTTTCTGTGAAAAACTTTGACGTAGGTGCTTCCGCGGCTCACACCGACCACACCGATTCTGATCTTCTTCATCTTCCGTTCCTCCTTTTAGTCCAGCTGCGGCACATCCAGCCACACGTTGCCCTTAACCGCCGCTTCCTGCGCGATGAGTCCCGGCAGCGTCAGTTCAAAGGCTCTCCGGGCGTTCAGGAAAGGCTCCCGGTCAAACTCGATGCAGTCCAGGAAGTCCTGCGCGATGTAATAATCGCTGGTGCCGTGGCTGTTTTTCGCGAAATCCGGCGCCTCGATCTCGTTCTCATAGCAGTTGAAAGGCACCGTCTGCTTGTCGATCCCTTCAAAATAGCGGTTGCCGACGACGTCCTTGCCGTGACGGGTATTCTCCAGGAAGCCCTTCGTCCCGTAGACGCTGTAATAGACCGTATGCGGTTCCGGACGGGGCGTGACCTGCGAGCGGCAGATCTTGATGCCGCGTCCCTGCTTCGTCTCGAATAGGGCGACCTGCATGTCGATGGTCGAAGGCCACAGATCCGGCACGATGGTGTTCTTGTTGCCGGCCGCCGTCGCCTTGACGATGGTATCGTCGCCGATCAGATACATGAGCGGCCCGAGGCAGTGCGTGCAGTAATGGATCGGCGGGCGGTAGGTGCGCCAGAAGGTCTCGCCGGACTCCTTGTCGAACAGGAGCTTGCGGATGTCGTGGATGTACTCCGCTTCCGCGTAGTGGATGCGCCCGATGCGGCCTTCCTCAATATACTTCTTCCACTCCCGGATGAAGCCGAAATAGATGTAGTTTTCGGCCATCATGTATTTCCCTTTGGCCCGCTGCGCGGCCTCGTAGACCTGTTTGCAGCCCTCGATGGTGTTGGCCATCGTGACCTCGCTTAAGACGTGCTTTCCGGCTTCCAGGGCCTGCACGGCCTGCTCCGCGTGGAACGGGATCGGCGTTCCTATCACCACGATGTCCGTGTCGGCGTTCAGGAACTGACCGTAATCCGTAAAGATCTGGCGGTCCGTCAGCGACAGGTCCTTCGCGACCTGCTCGCATTTGGACTGGTCCAGATCGCAGACGGCACTGATCTCCGTACGGTCACTGTTCGCATAGTTCTTCAGATAGGCGCCTCCGCGGCTCGCGCCGACGATTCCCACCTTCAGTTTTTTCATGTCTGCCCCTTTCTTATTCAACGACCTTTTCGTACTGTCCGTTTTCATCAGCATAGTCAAAAAGCGGACAAAAGTATATTAAAAACCGCCAAAGAATATGTGTTTTATATCAATTTCAGGCAAAGTCGTTGACAGGCCCCCTTTCCGACTGTATGATGGGCTTAAGGAGATCACATGGAAAATTTACCGGTCAACTACCTGCCGAAGGAAGGGGTCGTTTCTCTTTATACGGAGGAGCGTTTTCCCGGATATACGGCGTCCAGCGTTCACAGCCACGACCACGAGGAGCTGCTTCTCGTTCTGTCCGGCTGCCGTTTTCAGCTGGAAAGCAACGGCTTCCGCTTTACGGTAAGCGGCCCCGCCGTTATCCTGCACCGGAGCGGTTCCTTCCACGAGATCGTGTCCGTCGCGGAGGAAGGCGTGTGCCGCTGCTGCGTGGTCTTTTTCCGCATGGATCCCGCCATCCGGAAGATCCCGCTGTTCCAGAAGCAGTGGGACCTGGCCTTCATGGAATGCGGTGCGGAGGACATCCGTCTTCTCAAGGAGTATTACGATCTGATGGACGGATCGGAAAGGGAGGAGCGAAACTGCCTGCTGCGGGCGGCCCTGCTGCGGACCGACAGCCTCTCTTCCGTCCGGCACATGACCTTCCACTATCCCCGCGAGCGCTATCTCTTCGCCCTGGTCCACTACCTCGCAGACCATTACGCGGAGAAGAACACGCTGGAGGACATCGCCAGGGAGTTCCACGTCAGCAGCGGCAAGCTGAAACGGGATTTCACCCACATCACGGGGATGACGGTCAAGCAGTATCTGACCGAGCTGCGTTTCCGCCGGGCGGCGGAATTCCTGAAGGAAGGAAAAAGTCTGTCCGATATTGCCAATGAAACCGGGTTTTCCGGCGAGAGCCATTTTATCGCGGCGTTCCGAAAGCGCTTCGGGGTGACGCCGGGCAGCTTCCGGAAGCAGGAACAGAAGCAGGAATAGGAACAGTTCGCAATCATATATACGGAAGAAAGTGTGACACGGATGAGTATACTGACAGGAAAGACCTTGGTGGTGCTCGGCGACTCGCTGGTCTGTCCGGCCGAAACGGCATGGCCGGCGCTCTTAGGCAAAAGCGAGCAGATGACCGTCTATAACTACGGCATCCCGGGGAACTCCATCGCCTACGTGGAAGGCCGTTCGGAGCCCATGGTCCGGAGATACAAGGCCATGCATCCGCAGGCGGATTACGTGGTCCTTTTAGGCGGCGCCAACGACAAGAATCAGAGCGTGCCGCTGGGCGGGATCGACGCGGCGGATGAAAACACGTTCATCGGCGCGCTCCGCCTGCTCGCCGCGGGGCTGATCGACATGTATCCGAAGGCCCGGATCCTGTTCCTGACCAACTATAACCGGCGGCCGAAGCCCAACGCGCTCGGCCTGCACGATATCGATTACGTGGACGCCATGATCCGGGTCGCGGCGGAATTCGCCATCCCCTGCTTCGACAACTTCCGCAACAGCGGCATCAGCTTCCACAATCCGGCGCAGAAAGCCTGGATGGACCGGGGGCTCGCCGCCGGCAAAGATCCCGACTGGCATTTCTCGCCGGAAGCGTACGAGTGGCTGATGCCGAAGTACCGGGCGCTGCTGGAGAGTCTGTAGATCCGGGAGGGTGCGCCCGGGCCGACGGGCTGAAGGATCCGACCGGACTTTTCTGCAAAAGAAAACGGTTGACATTGCTTCGAAAGCGAATTATAATACTTTCGTAAACAAGCGAAAGAGAAAACGGCGAAAGAAAAGAACACTGCGGACGGAAAGTGTCCGCGCAGAAGTCTTTTCAGGAGGGGCTCTCATGTCCAGATATTTTCCTACCCCCGCGTTCCCGGACAGCATGCCGGTGGATATTTCTTTTGTATTTGCCGATGAAAAGCCGGCCGGAAAGCACGGCTTTATGAAGCCGGCCGGGGACTGCTTCCGTTTTGAGGACGGGACCAAGGCCCGCTTCTGGGGCGTCAACTTCAATGGCGGCGCCAACTTCCCGGAACACGAGTACGCGGAGAAGGTGGCCCGGCGCATCGCGCAGACCGGCTGCAACATCGTCCGCTTCCATCAGCTGGACGCGGAGTGGGATACGCCGAACATCTACGCTTTCACCAAGGGCCGGCGCGTGACCACGACCAGGCAGCTCGATCCGGTCAGCCTGGACCGCCTGGATTACCTGATCCACTGCCTGAAGGAACAGGGCATCTACGTCTATTTCGACATGATGACCTACCGCAAGTTCAAATCCGGCGACGGCGTGCCCTTCGCGGAGGAACTCGGCGATTCGGCCAAGCCCTACAGCATCTTCGACCGGAAGCTGATCGAACTGCAGAAGGAATTTGCCTCTCAGATCTGGAACCACGTCAACCCCTATACGGGTCTTGCCTACAAAGACGATCCGGTCTTCGCGATGACGGAGATCACCAACGAGTGCGATCTCTTTACAAGCTATAAGATGTACCGGAGGACGCGCGTCGAGTATTACGAGCGGGAGCTGCGGGAACTGCTGCGGGACTGGCTAAAGGAAAAGGGACTGGACTTCGACTGGGAAAACGGGGAACTGTATCCCGACGAAGAAGATCCCATGCTGCTGGAATTCAAGACGGACGTGACGCGGGCGTACTATAAGGAAATGTACGATCACATGCGCGCGCTCGGCGTGAAGATCCCCATCACCGGCACGAACTGGTATCATTCGCACAACGCCAATACGCCGGCCGAGCGGGACATGGACTTCATGGACAGCCACAGCTACTATTACAGCTGGACCTGGGGCGAGACGGAGAAATTCGTCGAGGCCCGCCAGATCAACGGCGCGCGGGAAAACATCCTGGAGTGGCCGGCCAGCCAGAACGTCAACGGCATGCCCTACTTCATGTCCGAGTGGGATATGCCCTGGCCGAACCCCTACCGCGCCGAAGGACCGATCTATTACGCGGCGGTGGCGGCGCTGCAGGACTGGACCGGCGCAGCCATCCACACCTACGCCTACGGCACCCGTCTGGACCGCTATACGCTCCTCGGCAAGGAGGTCTCCTCTTCGACCATCGGCGGGGTCCCCTACCGCGAAGGCATCTTCTCGGTCTGGAACGATCCGGCCAAGTTCGGCCTCTTCTATCACTGCGCGCTGATCGTTCGGCGCTCGGACATCACGCCGGCGGTGAAAAAGATCGGCGTGCGGCCCACGGACGTAAAGACGATCCGCCGGCAGGCCTGGAGCGACGGGCTGGAGATCCACAACATGAAGGCCGTCCTGCCCTGGACGGACACCTCCGACTGCGACGAGGTGATAGACGACACCGCCCCGATCCCGCGGGAGGATCCGGATCTTCTGCTCTCCGACAACGGCCAGCTGTGGCGGGACGTCGCGAAGAAGATCGCGGGCATCGATTCGCCCCGCACCAAGGCGGTCTACGGCAAGCTGACGTCGGGCCGCGTGCAGTACGCGGAATCCATCAAAGAGGAGCGCGGCGGCCTGAAGGTGGAAGGAAAGACGGATTTCGGCGTGATCATCGTCTCCTCTCTGACGGACGAGCCGACCGAGACCTCCCCGAACATGCTGCTGACGACCATCGGCCGGGCGCACAACAAGAACTCGGTCTTCGACGGCGACAAGATGCTGGCCTACGGCGAGCCGCCCATCGAGTCGGAAGTGATCCGGGCGAAGATCTCGCTGCGGACGGAGCGGACGGATCTGAAAATCTGGGGCGTCAATCCGGAAGGCTT
>JAEEUR010000104.1 GCA_016290595.1 Lachnospiraceae bacterium
GGAGATGTTCGGGCAATGATGGTCACAGAGGTTTACACAAACTTCTTGACACTACCGACTGATCTGCTCAGGTTCATCCAGGTGTATTTTAAGCTCTGCTTCATGACTCACTCCTTTGCGAGCCGATTAACGGCTCACCCGGCAATTCCTTTTGAGGTTATGTTTCTTTTACGGACAGGTCTTCGTGACGCTGGCTTCCGGGAACGATACTCCCTTTCTCCTCTCCTATAATGTAAACGTATAGAAGGGCCAAAAGCAGACACTTTTTTTCAAAATAGTTAGTTTTAGTTAGTTTCAAGAGAAAGAATATGTAATACTATTTTCCGCTTTTTCTCGGAGGCAGAAAATCTATTAAGGAAAGCAGAGATTATTTTTCTAAGTTTTCTTATTGATCAACAATTCCTTCAAGGATTTTAATATTAATCTCATCAGAGAAAAAGCTTGTCATCGAGAAGAACAACCCCTCCTCTTCATCTACCCAGAAATAATCATTTTCAACATGAGAAGAGCTCAAATAGCAGTCTATAACTATTCCTTTGATTTGGAGTTGCTTATAGATGCGTTCTTCACCGAAGGAATCAAAATGGACTAGAGATGTCCCATCATTCATATATCCATAGTGATAATGAATCTTAACCTCCCCGTCATAAGACAAAACAATCGTGTAATCTTTTGCTAGATCATCAGTTTCTTCAAATATTGTTTCTGCCCCATCAGGAATCCATAAAAGATGATACTTCGATAAAGGCTCCTGCACTTCACTTATATCCCCTGAAAATTCAATTTTGATTGCAGATTTCACAATCGACTTAAACCACTTCGACACTTTCGCATAGGCCGTCTGATCTATCAGCAGCCAGCCAAGAAGGATTGCCAGTACCAGTACGGCTGCAACAGCAACTCTATGGCGGATACGACCTTTCTTCTCTTTTTCCCGTAGTTTTATCTCCTGCTGCTTCTGCGCTATCAGGCGGTGCATCCGTGCATCAAACTCCGGGGAGGGATCATGCGGTTCAACTGTCTCAAGGAACGTCTTCCATTCCTCCCACAGGACCGTCGCAGCCTGTTTCAGTTCTCTTTCGGACACCTTTTTCATCATCTGACTTCCTCCTGCTCCTCCAAGAACAGCTGCAGTTCCCGTTTCAGGCGGGAAATCGTTTTCTGCACCGCCTCTGCAGTCATCCCCAGAAGACCTGCAATCTCCCCGTAGCGGAAGCCAAATACGTAATGAAGTTCAAAGATCTGTTTTTTTCTCTCCTCCTGCCTGTCAAGAAAACGAAGGATCCCACTTCTTTGCTCTGCAGAGTACATCTGTGTTTCTGCTTCCCGGTCGGGAATTTCCTCTGTTAACGCTTCTTCTTTTCTGGATGCTCTCTTGCGCAAAACGTCTCTGGCCTGATTCATAACACACACGGCAAGAAACGCGGCTCTTTCGTCCGGAGACATGGATTCCAGCTTACGGGTCCGAGGAATCATTTTCAGAAACACGTCCTGCACGGCATCTTCCGCATCCTGATAATTATGCAGAATATGATCAGCAACCCCGATCAGCCGCGCTTTCGTGTTTTCATACAGTTCGGAAATAAAATTCCTTTCCTGAGAGTCTTCTACTGTCATAAAAATGATCAGCATGGTTTCTTCCTTTGACATATTTCAACAGATATTATTATTAATTGTATCACACGATCATTCATTATACAATTCAGAAAAAGTTATGGGGGTGTAACAATTCGGCGGAGCCAAGGAATCTCCTTTTCCTGACAGAAATGTCCGGGGATCCTTTGGCTCCGCCTTTGATGCGATATCTTGCAAAATGTTATTGTTTTTTGACTCTTTCCGGGCTTCGCGGCGTGATTCCCGCCGTAAAACCCGTCGGAAAAGTCCGACGTTTCTTAATACGCTTTTCCCCAGATGACCAGTTTCTGCGCGGGTCTGCCGCAGCAGACACAGGTATCGGCGATGTGCTCCTGATGGAAAGGCATGCAGCGCGAGGTCGCGGTGGTGTCTTCCTTGATCTTGAGCTCGCAGGCGACGTCGCCGCACCACTCAGCCTTCACGAAGCCGGGCTTGTTCGCGACGATATCCTTGAACTCCTCGTAGGTCTTCGCCTCGTAGATGTGCGCCTCGAGATGCGCCTTCGCTCTCTCGTACAGATCCTTCTGCTCGGCTTCCAGCGCCGCCTTCACGGCCTCGGTCAGCTCAGCCAGCGGAACAATCTGCTTTTCGCGGGTATCGCGCCGCACGATCACGGCCACGCCGGCTTCGATGTCCTTCGGGCCGATCTCCACGCGCAGCGGGATGCCGCGCATCTCCTGCTCGCTGAACTTCCAGCCGGGGTTCTTGTCGGAATCGTCGACCTTGACGCGCAGGCCGGCCGCCGCCAGCTGATCTTTGATCTCCGCCGCCTTCTCCAGGACGCCGGGCTTGTGCTGCGCGATGGGCATCACCATGACCTGCGTCGGCGCGATGCGGGGCGGCAGGACCAGGCCGGAATCGTCGCCGTGCACCATGATGACGGCGCCGATGATGCGGGTGCTCATGCCCCAGGAGGTCTGATGGACGTACTTGAGCTGGTTGTCCTTATCCGAATACTGGATGCCGAAGGCCTTCGCGAAGCCGTCGCCGAAGTTGTGGCTGGTGCCGGACTGCAGGGCCTTGCCGTCGTGCATCATGGATTCGATGGTGTAGGTCTGCTCCGCGCCGGCGAATTTTTCCTTATCCGTCTTCCGGCCCTTGATGACCGGGATCGCCAGGACCTGCTCGCAGAAATCCGCGTAAACGTTCAGCATCTGCACGGTACGGGCCTCGGCCTCCTCCGCCGTGGCGTGGGCGGTGTGGCCCTCCTGCCACCAGAACTCGGTCGTGCGCAGGAAGGGACGGGTGGTCTTTTCCCAGCGGACCACGGAGCACCACTGGTTGTAGCACTTGGGCAGGTCGCGGTAGGACTCGATGATATCCTTATACAGCTCGCAGAAAAGCGTTTCGGAGGTCGGGCGCACGCAGAGGCGCTCCGGCAGCACTTCCCCGCCGCCCATGGTGACCCAGGCCACCTCGGGCGCGAAGCCTTCCACGTGATCCTTTTCCTTCTGCAGCAGGCTCTCCGGGATGAAGAGCGGCATCGCCACGTTTTCGACGCCGGTCGCCTTAAAGCGGGCGTCCAGCTCGTGCATGATATTTTCCCAGATGGCGTAGCCGGCGGGCTTTAAAATGGTGCAGCCTTTCACGGTGGAATAGGCGACCAGGCCGGCCTTGGTCACGACGTCGGTGTACCACTGGGCGAAATCCTCCTCGCGGGAGGTGATCGCTTCTACGAATTTCTTCTTGTCTGCCATAATGATTCTCCTTCTTTCCGCCCCCTGATGAAGGGGCGGAACACCTCATCCGGTGCTTCGCACCACCTTCCCCTTGAGGGGAAGGCAGGACGGGCGGCTTCAGAACGCCCTGTAAAAAAATAACCGGGGCGATGCGTCCCGGTTTCAAAAGCGGATTTACGAGCTCAATTCGACGCAGCAGCCGTAGTCTCCGCCTCGGATGGCGCAGGCTCGGAAGCAGTATCGGCCGCCGTCGTACCTTCCGGCACGGCTTCGGTCGTCGGAGCCTCGGTCGTGGGGGCCTCGGTCGACAGCACGCCGGCGACGTCCTCGAGGATCATCTCTTCGCGGTTGTAGTCCGGACGGGCCTGGATGCCGCTGCGGATCGCATTGTAAGCGGTGATGCCGAGCGCGATCAGAAGTCCGGCCGCGATCACGATCGCCACGATCCTGCCGATCAGGGAGGCGCGCTGTTTGGCCTTTCTTTCCTTTTCCAGCTCTTCCTTGCGGTTCTTCTTGTACTCTTTATATTTATCAACTTTTGCCTGGCTCATATTCCCCTCCTTAACAGCCCACCGATGCGGACGCTATGGTATTTTACAGAAGAAACGCAGAAAATGCAAGCACTTTCTGAAAAAAACTCAGCCGTTTTTCCAGTGCAGGCGGTGCAGCGCCCCTTCGCTCTCCAGCCCCTCAAAATCCAGCTGCCGCAGCGCCTCGTACAGGACGATGGCGGCCGAATTCGAAAGGTTAAGCGAGCGGTTGTCCTTCACCATCGGGATCCGCAGGCAGTCTTCCTCGTGCGCCAGCAGCAGCTCCTCCGGGAGCCCCGCCGTCTCCTTGCCGAAGATCAGATAGTCTCCGTCCCGGAAGGCCGCGTCCGTATAGCGGCGGTGCGCCTTGGTGGTGAGGAAATACTTGTGGCCGTCCGGATGCTTCGCTTCGAAATCCGCGAAATCCTCGTAAAGCGCCCAGTCCAGCTGCGGCCAGTAATCGAGACCGGCGCGCCGAAGCTGCTTTTCCTCCAGGGAAAAGCCGAGCGGCTTTATCAGGTGCAGCTTCGCCCCGGTCGAGACGCAGCTGCGTCCGATGTTGCCGGTATTCGCCGGGATCTCCGGCTCCAGCAGCACGATGTTGAGCGCCACTTCTTTTCCTCCTGCCGTCAGCCCGCCAGCGCGGCGATCAGGGAATAGGCGGTCGGCACGACCATCGCCAGGATCAGGATCACCACGATGATCCAGATGAATACTTTCTTCTTCTTTTTATCTCTGAAATCAAACATCTGCCGTTTCTCCTTCTCTGCCGGACTGCCGGCAACAATGCAGTATACTATACTTTCCTGCAAAAATCCACTTTAATCTTCCTGCCCGGCGGCGAGGCCGTGCGGGCATACCTCATTAAGGAAGCATTCCCCGCAGCGCGGCCTGCGCGCCGGGCAGAGGCTCCTTCCCAGACTGATCAGGTCCAGATTGATCAGGATCCAGTGGTCCTGCGGGATCTTCTCCATCAGGTCGAACTCCACCTTCACGGGATCCGTATTCTCCGTCAGGCCCAGATGCCTGGCGATGCGCCCCACGTGCGTATCCACCACGATGCTCGGGATGTTGTAGATGTTGCCGCGCACCACGTTCGCGGTCTTGCGGCCCACGCCCGGCAGCGCCGTCAGGCTCTCGATATCCTGCGGCACCTCGCCGCCGTGGCGCTCCAGAAGCGCCTGCGCGCAGGCGATGATGTTCTTCGCCTTGTTGTGGTAAAAACCGGTGGTGAAGATATCCTGCTCCAGTTCCTTTAAGTCGGCCGCCGCCAGCTTCTCCAGGCTGTCGTACTTGCGGAACAGGTCCTTCGTGACCAGATTGACCCGCGCGTCCGTGCACTGGGCACTTAAGATGGTCGCCACCAGCAGCTGCCAGGCGTTTTCATGCTCCAGATAGGTCCGGGTCTCGGTGCCGTATTCCTTATCCAGCAGCTCCAGTATTTTCTCAATGCGTTTTGCTTCTTCCATCGTCCTGTACTCTTCTTGACGGAATCCCGCCGGGATGCTATAGTAGTTTTGTAAAACACGGCCATTCTACCACAGAAAGGGGCTTTTGACCATGGAGATCGAACGGAAATTTCTTATCCCGCAGCTGCCGGAGGATCTGGAAAGCTATCCCCACACCCATATCTGGCAGGGGTATCTGTGTGCCAGGCCCACGGTCCGCATCCGGGCGGAGGGCAAAAAATATACCCTCACCTACAAGGGCAAGGGCATGATGGCCCGCGAAGAATACAATCTGCCGTTAACCAAGCGGAGTTTCGACCATCTGGCGGAGAAGATCGACGGCATCCCGATCGAGAAGACCCGCTACCGCATCCCGCTGCCGCCCTACACGATAGAGCTGGACGTCTTTGACGAGCCGCACGAAGGCCGCTGGATGGCGGAGGTGGAGTTCCCGTCGGTGGAGGAGGCGGAGGCCTTCACGCCGCCCGCCTGGTTCGGGCCGGAGGTCACGCACGACCACCGCTACCACAACGTCTGGCTGGCGATGCTGTAAAGCCGCAAAAAAAACGGAAAGACCGGCGCGGGCCGGTCTTTTTGATTGCTTTTTAATAGATCAGTATGTGCGGATCCCGGCTTTCGTCCAGCCAACGGAACAGCGCTTTCAGGTACCACTCTTCCGCGGTCACGCAGCCGCCGGTCCCCTCGTCCGTGTCCGGATTTTTCACGTGGAAGAAGATCGCGCAGTCCTCTTCCGTCGAGATCGGGTCCATGTTGAACTGGATCACGATGCAGTAGTAATACACCTTCAGCGTGGCGTAGAGATCCTCCGCGCCGTTCCAGTCCTTATCGTTCCAGGAATCCTGATAAAACTTGTTGTAATACTTCGAGGAGCGGTCCTCCACCCAGTAGTCGCCCGGGACGATCTGGTGATAGGGCAGGCCCGTCTCCTCATAGGCGGCGGCACCCATAGCCGGTCCCAGCCCGAAATAGCCGGTCGGCGTGGTCCAGTGCCACCAGCCCGGATGCGGCCCGACGCCCTTCTTCCCGGTCTTGCCGGGCACCGAGCACATGCCGTCCACGGGGACCCAGCCGCTGTCCGTCTTCTCGTACGCGTAGAGCAGGCAGTCCGGCGTCGTGGTCGCCTGCGCCACCACCAGCTGCG
>JAEEUR010000027.1 GCA_016290595.1 Lachnospiraceae bacterium
AGCGCGTCGCTTCCGGCGGAGGCCATCCGCAGCTCCAGCACCCGGAGCTCCTGCTCCATGGCAAAGATCCCGGCCCGGGCGGAGGCCAGCTCGTCATAAACCGATGCGGCCGAATCCAGCCCCTGGTGCTGGGTCAGATATCCGAAGGTGGCGCCGCCCTTTAAGGTCACGCTGCCGCTGTCCGGCGTCAGCGTTCCGCTGATCAGGTTCAGAAGGGTGGATTTTCCGGCCCCGTTGATGCCGACTACGGCTGCCTTTTCCTTTTCCTCCAAATGGAAATAGCCGCCCGTCAGAACGGGAACGGCGTCGAAGCTCATATTCAGTTCTCTGCAGGCAAGCAGCATGGGTCCTCCGGCAAGCGCCTGCGTCGGGGTCTTCTCGCAGGCGGCTCTATCATAGCGGAAAAGCGGCTCCGGCGCAAGGGTAAAATCGCAGGCTTTTTCGTTGACATTGACAGGAAAAGGGAATATAATTATTCGGACGTAAGCTGTCTTACGTTCTGATTGGCATATTTTCGGACTGACAGGAGGGAAAAGGTTTGGCGTCCGGAACCATTTCACAGGTCGTTATCAAACGCTTGCCGCGCTATATGCGCTTTCTTTCCGAACTGAAGGCGGAGGGGATCGACAGGATCTCTTCCAAGGAACTGTCCGAACGGATGCACGTGACGGCTTCCCAGATCCGGCAGGATCTGAACCATTTCGGCGGCTTCGGACAGCAGGGCTACGGCTACAACGTGGCCAACCTGATCGAGGAGATCGGCAAGATCCTGGGCCTGGACACGCCGCACAACCTGATCGTGATCGGCGCCGGCAACCTGGGCCGCGCGCTGGCCGGCTACGGCAACTTCGAAAGCCGGGGGCTTTTCATCCGCGCGCTCTTTGACGCGGCGCCGGAAAATACGGTCAGCGACGTCAGGGGCCTGCCGGTCTACGGGATGAACGCGCTGCCGGTCTATCTGCAGGCGCACGATATCGATATCGCGGTCCTGACGATCCCGAAGGAGCATGCCAGAACGGTCGCGGCCGAGCTGTACAGACTGGGGATCCGGGGCTTTTGGAACTTCGCACACGTGGATCTGGCGCTGCCGGAGGACGCGGTGGTGGAAAACGTCCACCTCTCGGAGAGTCTGATGCAGCTGACTTACTATATGAAGCACTGACGGAAAGGCGGATAACGGCTTATGGAACGGGCCTGTATCAATCTGTATGCGGACCGCATGCGCGCCAATATCAGAAACATCATGAACGGCCTGCCCGCCGGAACGAAGACCTGCCTGGTCATCAAGGCGGATGCCTACGGCCTGGGGGCGGAGCTGGTCGGACCGGCCATGGAGCCGGAAGTGGATTTCTTCGCGGTCGCAACGGGCGGGGAAGCCCTGACGCTCCGCGGATGCGGGATCCGCAAGCCGATCCTGATCCTGGGCTTCACCGCGCCGGAGGAACGGGAGGCGCTGATCCGCGCCGAAGTGCGGCTCTGCGTGTTCCGGAAGGAGGACGTACTTGCCGTTTCCGCGCTGGCGCGGAAGATCGGAAAAGACGCCTTCGTGCACTTTAAGATCGACACCGGCATGAACCGGATCGGCTTTGAGCCGGATGCGGAAACGGTCCGCACGATCGCGGAGCTGTCCGGCCTGCCCGGGATCCGGGCGGAGGGGCTCTTCAGCCACTTCTTCAACGCGGACATCCGGGATCACCGCTTTGTGAGGGAACAGTATGGGCGCTTCCTCTCCGTGAAGGAAGGCCTTGAAGCCCTGGGCAAGCGGCCGCCGGTCTGCCATATCGCCAACAGCGCCGCCGCCATGACCTGCCCGGAGGCGGCCGAGGATATGGTCCGCCTGGGCATCGCCTTCTACGGGCTGGACCCCTCGCAGGAGATGGAGCATCCCGTAAAGCTGCAGCCGGTGGCGGAAGTAAAGAGCCAGGTCATCCTGGTCAAGACGCTTTCTCCCGGCGAAACGGTGGGCTACGGCGGGACCTTTACGGCGGAAGCGCCCTGCCGGATCGCCACGGTGTCCGTCGGCTATGCGGACGGCTACAGCCGGCTGCTGTCCCGGAAGGCGCACGTCCTGATCCGGGGGCAGGAGGCGCCGGTCCGCGGGAATATCTGCATGGACCAGATGATGGTCGACGTCACGGATATCCCCGGCGTAACGGAAGGCGACGCCGTGACGCTGATCGGGAAAGACGGGGAAAAAGAGATCACGCTGCAGGAGCTTTCGGAGCTCAGCGGGATCCTGAATTATGAATTCCAGTGCGGCCTCAGCACACTCAGAGGGGAAAGACGTCTGGTGACGGAAGGCTGACGGCAAATATAAAAGAAGAAAAGGAGAGGGAAATGTCCGGACATTCGAAGTTTTCAAACATCAAGCACAAAAAAGAAAAGAACGATGCGGCAAAGGGTAAGATCTTCACCCGTTTCGGCCGTGAGATCGCAGTTGCCGTGAAAGAGGGCGGCCCCGATCCGAATAATAACAGCAAGCTGAAGGATATCATCGCGAAGGCCAAGGCCAACAACATGCCCAACGACACCATCGACCGCAGCATCAAGAAGGCGGCGGGCGAAGGCGCCGGTGCGGATTACGTGCGTGCCACCTACGAGGGCTACGGCCCGAAGGGGACGGCGATCATCGTGGAGACCCTGACGGACAACAAGAATCGGACCGCCTCCAACGTCCGCAACGCCTTTACCAAGGGGCAGGGCAGTGTCGGCGCGCAGGGCTGCGTGTCCTATATGTTCGACGAGAAGGGCCAGATCATCCTGGACAAGGAAGAGGTCGATATGGACCCGGACGATCTGATGATGCTGGCCGTGGAAGCCGGCGCCGAGGATTTCGACGATGAAGAGGACAGCTATGAGATCATTACCGCGCCGGAGGATTTCTCCGCGGTGCTGGAGGCGATCCAAGCGGAGGGCCTGCCCATCGTTTCGGCGGACGTGACCATGATCCCGCAGACCTGGGTGGAGCTGTCCGACGAGCAGGATCTGAAAAACATCAACCGGATCCTGGATCTTCTGAACGACGACGACGACGTACAGAACGTGTATCACAACTGGGACGAGTAAGGCCCGGTACCTGTTAAGGAAGGGAGAAAACCATGGTATGCAGATTCTGCGGCTGTGAGAATTTAGACGGATCGACCCATTGCGTTTACTGCGGTGAGCCGCTGCCAGAGCAAAGCAGCAGCGTGGGCAATATCATGTCTGCCTTTGCCGGTGTTTCGGTAGAGGAAAGCGGAACGGAGACCGAAGAGAAACGTTCCGGCATTACGGTGATCTCGGCGGTCGGCCGTCTGCGCCGCACCGACGTTTCCGTGCGGGAAAGCGTCAGCGAGGCGGATGAAGCTGCCCTGCGGCAGGAGGCCGAGTCCCTGATGGAAGGCAGGGAAGCGGAGCAGCTGGAGCTGAACTGGCAGGAAGCAGCCGAGACTGTCGGCCAGGAAGCGGCGGAAGCGGTGGCGGAAGAAGCCGACGCGGCGCAGGAAGCCGCCGAAGCGCTCCGGGAAGCGGCCGAAGAGGGCGCCCTGGAAGAGGCGGCTGCGGTCATGAGCGTATCCGACCAGGCGGAGGAGATCGTCAAGCGCGCCGTGGCGAAGATCATGGAGAACGACGGTCCGAAGGAAGCAGAGCCGGCCGAAGAAAAAGCGCCGGAAGAAGCGGAAGCCCCGGCAGAGGAGTCTGAGGAGCCGGAAGCGGAAGAGGCGCCGAAGCCTTACAAGGTGCCGCAGCCGGAAGCCAGTCCGCTGGATTTCCACCTGGAAGAGGTGCCGGACGCGGAGAAGGAAGCGGAACCGGGCAGCGCCCACAATTTCGTGCTGGCCGCGGCGGAAGCCGTCGCGCCGCCGGTCTCCTATAAAAGCGGCAGGGAGGAACTCCCGGCTGATACGGATACGGTAGACGAAGAGGACGGACGGGAGGAGGCTCCGCAGCCGGAAGGCGAACAGGAGAAGGAACCGATCGACTTTATCCCCATCATTCCGCTGACGGGCACTTCCCAGATCATGAAGGAATCGAAGGAAGAGGAAGAACGAGCGAAGGAAGAGGAAGCCAAGGAAGCCGAGCGGACGGCTGCCGCGGAAAAACGCTCCCGGGCCGCCAAACGGCGCCGGAACAGCTGGATCTGGATCCTGTTCCTGCTCCTTCTGCTGGCAGCGGCCGCCTACCTTTTCTGGATCCGCCCGATGCAGCGCTACAATACCGCGAAAGAGCTGATGGAGCAGGGAAATTACCGCGAGGCTCTTTCCCTCTTCGAGCAGAGCGGCGACTATAAGGACGCGAAGCAGCTGGCGGACGAATGCCTGGCCCGTCTGATCGGCACGGATCCGAAGCCGACGGAGCCTGCCGTTACGGAGCCGGATGCGAGCGTGCCTCAGACGCAGGCGGATCCGGCCGAGAGCACGCCGGCCGATGAAACGCAGCCGCCGGCAACGCAGCCCGACGAAACGACGCCGGAAGCCTCGACCCCTGAAGAGACGCTGCCGGAGGAATCGACTCCCGAAGAGACGACGCCGGAAGAAACGACGCCGGCCGTGCCGGCTGACGTTGCGGTGGGCGACATCATCCGCTATGGTCGTTACGAGCAGGACAACGTCAGCAGCAACGGCAAGGAAGAGATCGAGTGGATCGTCCTGGCCGTCGAGGAGGACCGTGTCTGCCTGATCAGCCGCTATATCCTGGATATGGTGCGCTACCTGAATCCGTCCCGCTGGGCCACCTACTCCTCCAGCGCGATCCGGATCTGGCTCTTCAGCGATTTCTACAACGCGGCGTTCTCCGCGGAAGAAAAGAAGAACGTGCTGGTCTACGACATCGATCCCGGCGTCAACCCGAAGTATCCGGGCATCAGCCAGGGCGCGGTGGTGGACGACGAGGTCGGCCTTCTGTCGGTCCAGCAGGTTGAGAAATATTTCCCGGGCGCTGCCGATAAGCAGTGCACCGCGACGGCCTACGCCGTCAAGCGCGGCGTGTACGTGGCGGCCAACGGCTTCTCGCCATGGTGGACCTGCACCATGGGCCAGAACAACGAATCGGCCTGCCTGGTCAGAAGCGACGGCGCCATCAACTACAACGGCCGCGAGCTGACGGTCGTGAGCTTCGGCGCCCGGCCGGTGATCTGGCTGTCGAAGGAAGCCGTCGCAGACTGACGGGCTTCCGGACGCAAAAAAAGCGGGAGGATCTTCCCTGTGAGGATCCTCCCGCTTTTTGATTTCTGCCGCGTTTATCCGAGCACGTCCCGGTACAGCGCTTCGTATTTCTTCGCCGAGCTGGGCCAGGAGAAATCCTGCCGCATGGCGTTTTTCCGCATGGCGTTCCAGGCGCGTCTGTGATTCAGGAAGGTGTCCAGCGCCACGTCCAGCGCCCAGTGGATGCCGCCCCAGTCGTAGTTTTCAAAGGCGAAGCCGGTCGCGTTCAGGCCGGCCTTGTCGTAAGGTATGACCGTGTCCTTCAGGCCGCCCGTGGCCCGGACGATGGGCAGGGTCCCGAAACGCAGCGCGATCAGCTGGCTTAAGCCGCAGGGCTCAAAGCGCGAAGGCATCAGGAAGGCGTCGCAGCCCGCGTAGATGCGGTGGGAGAGCGCTTCATCGTAGAGCAGGCAGGCTTTCATGCGGTCCGGACAGGCGGCGGCGTATTCCTGCAGCGTGCGCTCGTAGATGTAGTCGCCGGTCCCGAGCACCACGAACTGGCAGGGCTTTTTGGTGAGCCGGTCCAGCGCCGGGATGATCAGGTCCAGCCCCTTCTGCTCGGTCAGGCGGGAGACGATGCCGATCAGGAAGCTGTCCTTTTCCACCGCCAGCCCCAGTTCCTTCTGGAGGGCGGCCTTCGAGGCGGCCTTGCCCTTCGCCACCGTATCGATATCGTAGTGGACGGCCAGCGAGGGGTCCGTCTTCGGATCGAACGTCTCGTAGTCGATGCCGTTCACGATGCCGCAGAAATCCGGGGAGCGCCACTGTAGCATGCCGTCCATGGTCTCGCCGTATTCGGGCGTCTTGATCTCCTCCGCGTAGCTGTCGCTGACCGTGGTGATCTTATCCGAGAACTGGATGGCGCCCTTCATCATGTTGCCGCCGGAACCGCTGCAGAGCGCGCCTTCCGCAAACAGATGCCAGGGCAGGCCGCTGATGCCGCAGAGGAAATCCCGGCCGCAGAGCCCCTGGAATTTCAGGTTGTGGATCGTGAAAACGGTTTTGATGTTCTGGTAGAACGGATCCCAGTTCAGCGTCGTTTTCAGGTACGGTGCGATCAGGCCCGTGTGCCAGTCGTGGCAGTGGATGATATCCGGCTGATAGTTGATGATGGGGAGGATCGCCAGCACCGCCTTGCAGAAGAAGGTGAATTTCTCGATGTCGTAAGTGTAGTCCGTATAGGGGCCGGATCCGCCGAAATAGTCCTCGTTGTCGATGAAATAGAAGGTGATGCCGTTCAGATCCAGCTCGCGCAGGCCGAGATACCGGTCCCGTCCGTTGAAGTGCATGACGGTGTGCATCACGTCCTTCATTTTCGAGCGGTAGCGGGGGGAAATACAGGTGTAGCAGGGCAGGATCACCCGCACCTCGTACTGATCCCGGTCAAAGGCATAGGGCAGGGAACCGGCCACGTCGGCCAGTCCGCCGGTCTTGATAAAGGGCACCGCTTCCGCGGCGGCAAACAAAACCTTGGTTTTAGACATCCTGAGACTCCTTTAATACTGATAGTGCCGTTTCCACGGCCTCCGGGCGCGTGGCCCAGCTGGTGACGAAACGCACCAGAACGCTGCCGTCCGGCTCATACGACCAGAAGCCGCCCACGTTGGCCTCCTGAAGCCGCCGGTAGGTTTCGGCTGGAACCTTGACGAAGATCTGGTTGGTGGGCGAAGAGACCGCTTCCTCGAAGCCGGAAGCCTTCAGCCCTTCCCGCAGCCGGGCGGCCATGGCGATGGCGTGCCGGCCGATCTGGCCGTAGAGGTCCCGCGTAAAAAGCCGGCCGAACTGCACGCCCAGCAGCCGGCCCTTGGCCAGCATGGCGCCGTGCTGCTTTTCGAGCGTGATGAAATGAGGCACCAGCCCCGGTTTCGGAAAGACCAGCGCTTCCCCGAAGAGCGTGCCGCACTTGGTGCCGCCGATATAGAAGGCGTCGCAGAGGCGGGCCAGATCCGGCAGCGTCACGTCGTTTTCCGGAGCGGCCAGCGCATAGGCCAGACGGGCTCCGTCCACGTAGATCCTAAGGCCGAATTCATCGGCCGCCTCCCGGATCCGGGTCAGCTCTTCCAGCGAATATAAGGTTCCGAACTCGGTGGGCTGGGAGAGGTAGACGACGCCCGGAAAGACCATGTGCTCATAGGATTCGTCGGCGTAAAAGCGCCGGCACCAGTTCCGGATGCTTTCTCCCGTGATCTTTCCGTTTTCGGCCGGCAGGGTCAGGACCTTGTGGCCCGTGAATTCCACGGCGCCGGATTCGTGATTGGCGATGTGTCCGCTTTCGGCAGAAAGAACGCCTTCGTAGGGCTTCAGAAGAGAGTCAAGCGCGAGCGCGTTCGTCTGCGTGCCGCCGACCAGGAAGTATACCTCCGCCTTCGGCGCCCGGCAGACGCGGCGGATCCTGGCGGCCGCCGTTTCGCAGTAGGCGTCGTGGCCGTAGCCGGGGACAGATTCGGAATTGCTGGAAATCAGAGCCCGCATCACGGCGGGATGGGCGCCTTCGGTATAATCGGTGGATAAAACAGGCCCCCGTTTTTCTTTTGTCTTCATGATCAGATCCTTCCCGGAGAAGCTCCGGCTTTCATAATCGGACGCCGTGTTTTCCCCGCGGCCCGGCTTCAGTATAGCGTATTTTGCCCCGCCTGGCAAGGGCGGCGGGCGGCCCGGCAAGAAAATGCTTGCTTTTTCAATAAAATTTTTGTATAGTTTCAGAAAAGAGAAATCACGAAACGAGGTAATAGAATATTATGGGGGATTCTGCAAAATCCGCAGAAGAGACGTATCTGGCGTATAAAGAATGTCTGGCGCAGAACAACAGGCCGAGAGCGGGGCTGAATCTGATGGTCGCTGCCATCATGGGCTATCTGCCGGCCCAGGCGGAACTGGGCTATAAATATCTGAACGGCATTTTGTTTCCGAAGGATTATACACAGGCGATGCGCTGGCTGAGCGCCGCCGCCGAAAAAGAAGACACGGATTCTGTCGTCAACCTGGCGATCATGTATATGTACGGCTACGGGACCAAGACGGACGGCCCGAAGGCCGTTTCGCTTCTTGAAAAAGCGATCGCGGCGGATTATCCCGCGGCCGGCCGCTTCATGGGGCTGTGCTTCGAGAAGGGGATCGGCGTGGAAAAGAACTTCGAAAAAGCCGCCGAATGGTACCGCTGGGCCGCCGAAAAGGGTGATGCCGGCGCCGCTTGCCTGCTGGGGGATGCTTACGAGAACGGCCGCGGCGTCAGCGCGGACAAGGCGGAAGCCGTCCGCTGGTATGAAACGGCGGCCGCCGCCGACTGCGAAGAAGCCGCAACGGCGAAAGAAGCCCTGGCCAGACTGAAAGGAAACGTACAGAGCCGTGCCTGAGCCGGAGAAAAAAGCGGAGCTCCGTCTGGAGGTGAAGAAACTCCCGCAGCTCATCTGCGGGGCTCTTCTGATTCTGCTGGGAGCCGTGATGCCGCGGGTCTTCAACGAAAACGTCTTTCCCGTCCTGAAATATTACCGCCTTTCGCTGGCGGAGGAAAGCGTCCATCTGATCACCTCCGCAGCCCTGCTGGTGACCATGAATATCCTGCGGGCGATCCCGCATTATATCGGCGTGTACTGGGCGGTCGACGCAGTCAGCCTGACGAGGGGGAAGCGGCGGATCGTCTTCGCCGATGCGGCGCTGGTCCTGATCGTCCTGCTCGTCACCTACCGGGTCGTTGAAGCCATCAATCAGATCCATTACGATTTCGGCCTGCCCGCCTTCCTGATGGCGGCCATCATCATACTGTACGATCTGCTGAACTACAATTACGTTTCTCTGTTCAAGCGGACGCTGTTTATCATGACCGCCCTGATGGCCGTGCAGTTCCTGGATATCATGCCGGCCGCTTCCTTTCTGCCGGTCGGCAGAGGGGAGCTTTCCCGCTATATCAAAAGAGCGGCCGAGGTCCTCGGGATCGAGGTGCAGATCAACGCGCTGGCGCTGGTCGGCTTTGTCGCACTGGCTCTGATCGCGCTGATGCTTTTCGTGCAGATCCGGGACGAGAACGAACTGCGGGAGATCTCCTCCCTGCGCGAAGCCAACGCCCGCATGCGGCTGGAAGCGCAGGCCAGCGAGGTGCAGAACCGTACGTTCCGGGAAATGCAGTATCTGGTCCACGACCTGAAATCGCCGCTCTCCGTGGTGCGGACGCTCGAGGGCGTGCTGCGCATCCGGGAAGAGGAGGAAACGCCGGACAAGGCGGAACTGTATGACCGCATGGAAAAGGCGGTCGATCAGATGAGCAACCGGATCTCCCAGCTGCTCACGATGGATCACAAGGACAGCTTTACGGTGGGAGAGCTGCTGCACGACGTGATGCAGCAGATCTCCATTGAGGCATATGCCCCTTACGTCAGCTGCCGCTCGGAGGTCGACGGCAGATACCTGTACGCCAATCAGATCCTGTTATCCCGGGCGCTGGTCAACCTGATCCTGAACGCGGCGCAGGCGGTCCCGGAGGACAGAACGCCGGACATCCTGCTGCGGGCCGCGTCCGGGGACGGACAGATCGAGCTGAGCGTCAGGGACAACGGAAAAGGGGTGCCGGAGGAGCAGCAGGAGATTATCTGGCATTACGGATATTCCGAAAAGAAGAGCTCCGGTCTGGGGCTGGCCTTCGTAAAGATGGCCGTGGAACGGTCCGGCGGTACGATCTCCATGCAGTCAAAATGGCAGGAGGGGACGACGATCTCCATCCTGCTGCCGGAGGAAGGAGACAAAACGGGCGATGGCAAGTGAAAAAAAGGTCACGATCCTGTGCATTGACGACAACGAGGACATCTGCTTCTCTCTGAAGACCCTGTTTCAGACGCAGGGCTGGAACACGGTGACGGCCGGAAACGTCCGGGACGGCCTGGCCGTTTTCCGGCAGGCGCACCCGCAGCTGGTGCTGATCGATTACCATATGCCGGGCATCAACGGGCTGGAAGGCGTGAAGCTGATCCGGGCCCTGTCCAACGGCGTGCCGATCATCGTCCTGACCATCGACGAGAACCAGGAGGTGGCCAACGCCTTCCTGGAGGCCGGCGCCAGCGACTTTGCCTTAAAACCCATCAAGGCGCCCGACACCATCAGCCGGATCAAGCTGCACTTAAAGCTGCTGGAACAGCAGCAGTCTTATCTGGTGGACAAGGGCATCAACCGCGAGACCCTGAACCTGATCACCGGCTTTATGGAGGGACAGGCGGAGGCGGTCACCTCCCGCGAGATCGCGGAGGGGACAGGGCTGGCGTATCAGACCGTGAGCCGCTATCTGCAGTATATGACGGCGCAGGAGATCGTCAGCAACGAAAGCAATTACGGCAAGGTCGGCCGGCCCCGCCAGCTGTATAAACTAAAATAATCAGGGAAATATGAGATTTTTATAGACTTATAATCACGATTTCTGCTATTATTCAAGAGAATTACTGGGTAACTGGAGCCTTCATGCTGATTATAAACGGAAAACTGCTGCTGCCGACGGAATTTAATTATCATGATCTGAGGATCGAAAACGGAAGGATCGCGGAGATCCTGCCGTTCCGTTCCGGTTATCAGGACGAAGATACCTACGACGCCCGGGGCAGCATCGTGATCCCCGGTCTGATCGATATGGAGGTGCACGGCGCCTGCGGTTACGATATGTCGGACGCCTGCGAGGAAGCCTACGGGGCCATTTCCGATTATCTGATCCGCCACGGCGTGACGACCTACGTCGGCGCCATCGACTCCTTCAGCGAGGATATCCTGGAAGAAGCCTATGCGGCCGCCGGCGAATGGATGAAGGAAGACCACCCGGGCGCCCGGATGATCGGCCTGAATATGAGAGGCCCCTTCCTGAACCCGGAAGCGGCCGGACACCATGACAAAGAAGCCCTTCGGAAGCCGGATCAGGCCCTTTTCGAGAAGCTGCAGGCCCTTTCCGGCGGCCGGATCATAGCCGTTAACGTTTCACCCGAGCTGGAAGGCGCCGGGACCTTCATCCGGAATCTGGGAAAACAGGTGCATATCCTGCTGTCCAACACGACGGCGGATTACGATACCGCCCGCATGGCCTACGCCTTCGGCGCGGACTGGTGCGGCGGCGTCCTGTACGATATGCCGCCCCTGACGGCGAAGGAGCCCGGCCCGGTCGGAGCCGCTATGGACATCGCGCGGAACGTGACGCTCCGCTACGAGAATGCCCGGGTGATCCATCCGGCCATGCTCCGCCTGATGTACAAGGAGTTCCTGAACCGCCTGTGCCTGGTCAGCGCCATGTCGGCCTTTACGGACTTAAAGCCCGGCCGCTACGAGATCGAAGGCCATACCGTGACCAAGAAGGCGGCGACCGCCCTGTATGAGGATGGAACGGATGCCGGCGGGGTGCTGGCGCTGGATTCCTGCCTGCAGGACGTGCTGGGCATGGGAGCCGTTCCGGAGGATCTGGCTTACCGCTCCGTAACGTCGACTCCGGCCAGGATGCTCGGGATCTTCGACGAGGTCGGCAGCATCGAGGTCGGAAAACGGGCGGATCTGGCCATCCTGGACCTGCACGGCTACGGCGTCCAGGCGACCGTTCGGAACGGCGTGATGATGTACGACGAAAGGAAGAACTTCGATTGAAACTCGGAATCGGCGAAATCTTAATGATCATCATCGTGATCCTGTTCGTGGTCGGACCGGACAAGATCCCCGAATTTGCCAAAAAGTTCGGGGAAGGCTTAAAGGCGTTCCGGAAGGCGACGAGCGGCGTTACGCAGGAGATCCGGGAAAACGTGATCGAACCCCTGAACGAAGCGGCCGCGCCATTAAAGGAAGCGATGGAGCCCATCAACGAGATGCGGAACGACCTGACGTCTCTGGCGAACGATATCCAGAAGGATATGCAGGGGCTCACGGATGATCTGAATAAAGAGGTCAAGGGCCTGTCCGACGATCTGAACAGGACCGGCGAGGCACTGGAGAACGCCGCCGCCGGGACGCCGGAGCCCGCGCCGGTCCGGAAGGAAAGCCCGGAGGAAGAGGAGCCGGCGGCGGAAGATCCTGCCGCAGCGGCCGTCCCCGTCCCGGATGGAGCAAAAGAGATGATAAGCGCCCCCGAAGAAGCGGGCGATGCTGTCATAGAGGAACAGGAAGCTCTGCGCAAGGCCCGCGAAGAGGCGGAGCGGAGAGTTGCCGAAGCAGAAAAAGCACTGAAGGAAGCGCAGGCGGCTTTAGAAAAAGCCGGCGGCTGAAGAGGAGGAGAGAAAATGCAGTTATTACCCCTGTTTACCATGGGCCCGCTGGAGTGGGTCATCATCGGCGTAGTGGTCCTGCTGGTCCTGGGCCCGACCCAGATCCCGAAGCTGGCCAAGATGTTCGGCAAGGCGTCCAAGAAGTTCAAGGAAGGCCAGGAAGAAGAGGAAGAGGAGAAGAAGTCCTCAGTGAAGAAGGAAAACGCTGATGACGCTGAAAAAGCATAAAAAGCAAAAACGTGCGGAAAACGATGAAGGGATGATGACCGTCTCCGGACACTTAAAGGAGCTCCGGAACCGGATCGCCGTGGTCGTGATCGTTTTTGTCATCGCAGTCGTGGTCTTTATCACGATCGCGCCGCGGCTCATCATGTTCTTCACCGAAATGGGCAACCGCTTCGGCTATCAGTTCGTCGTTATTGCACCGCAGGAGCTCTTAATGCAGCAGTTCCGTCTGGCGGCGGTCGGCGCGCTGATCGTCAGCTCTCCGGTCATTCTGTACGAAATGTACAGCTTTGCCAGGCCCGGCCTGACGGACTCGGAAAGCTCGGCCTTAAAGATCGCCCTCCTGCTCGGCGTTCTGTTTTTCTGCGTCGGTCTGCTTTTTGCGTATTTTGTCACCATTCCCTTCATGCTGAATTTCCTGATCAGCCTGAATGACGACAAGATCCTTCTGTCATCCATCACGTCGGCCATCAGCGTGGCGAGCTATCTGGACTTCGTCCTGCTGATGTTCATCATCTTCGGCGTAATGTTCGAGATGCCTCTGGTCAGCGTGGTGCTGTCCCGCTTTGGGCTCCTGACGCCGAATATGCTGAACAAGGCGAGACCCATCGCCATCATCCTGATCTTCGTGGTCGGCGCCATCGTAACGCCGCCCGACGTGGTCTCCCAGATCATGGTGGCATTCCCCATGATCCTGCTGTATCTGCTCAGCACCCTTCTCAGCAAGATCTTCTACAAGAAGAGGAAAGAGAAGCAGGCGGAAGCAGAAGAGGCTGCGGATCAGGAAGGCTCTTCCGGAGCGGAAGAGTGATCCCTTACGGTACCTTACGTTATCTGTGAGAAAGGATAACGGCTCATAAAGAATATATTCTTATAATGGAGGACACAACATGAGCAAGAAAGAAATCTCACGCCGCCTGTTCTTAAAGGGCACGGCTGCTGCAGGTGCATCTGTAGCGGCGGCTTCCCTTTTAGCGGCATGCGGCAACGAACCGGCTCCTACTGCGGCTCCTACTGCGGCTCCGACTGCGGCGCCCACGGCTGCTCCTACCGTAGCGCCTACGACGGCTGCTCCTACGACGGCTGCCCCTACCGAGCCCCCGGCCACTGAGCGCCCGGTAACCGAACCCCCTGCTCCCGAATTCGTATGGGAGACCGGTGTCACCAACGCGGAATCCGTTACCGGTGACCCGAACCGCAACTGGACCCTGTGGGATCCGGCTGATGAAACCAAGACGCTCAGCCGCGAAGGCCGCGGCGACATCGGTGAGAACGGTGCCGTTTCCAGCCCCGACGCCTGGTCTGCCTGGGCCGGCGTGAAGGTCATGCAGGCCGGCGGCAACGCCGTGGACGCTGCGGCGGCCGTGGCTTTCGCCATTTCCGTCTGCGACCCTCAGCACTCCGGTATCGGCGGCGGCGGTTTCATGACCATGCGCGACGCCAAGACCGGCGAGTACCGCTTCATCAACTTCCGCGAAACGGCTCCCACCTACGCGCTGGACGGCAACTACTGGCCCGTAGCCCCCAGGAACCCCGATGCGGATCCGACCGATCCCAATACTTCGTGGAGCGTCGTGGCCGGCACCAATGCCAGCACCAGCGGCGGCCGCGCCGTCGGCGTACCCGGCACCGTAGCCGGCATGGCCTATGCGGTTGAAAACTACGGCTCCGGCAAGATGAAACTCGCCGACCTGATCCAGCCCGCCGTCGACCTGGCCAAGAACGGCTTCTGGATGGGCCCGACCACCAGCAGCTGTCTGGAAAACAACTACAACAACCTGCTGAAGTATCCGGAATTCGGCAAGGTCTACCTGCTGGATGAGGCGACTGCCGAGCAGCTCGACCGCCCGATCTATGCGACCGGCGACAAGTTCACCAACCCCGACCAGGTCAAGACCCTTGAACTGATCCAGGAACTGGGCCCCGACGCTTTCTACAACGGGGAGATCACCGACGCCATGATCAACGTGATCAACAAGTACGGCGGCGTTTTCATCAAGGACGACTTTGCGAACTACACCGCGAAGGAAAAGCAGCCCGTCGAAGGCGAATTCATGGGCAAGAAGATCATCTCCACGCCTCTTCCTTCCTCCGGCGGAACCTGCATCTGCCAGATCCTGAACATCATGGAAGCCTACGGCACCGACAAGCTGAAAGAATACGGCCACAACTCCGCGATGTACCTGCATGTCCTGCAGCAGGCCATGGCCCTGACCTATGCCGACCGCGGCGTGTATCTGTATGACTACGGCGAGGAAGTGGAAAAGGAACGCGCCGTCATGGACGCCCTGACCAGCAAGGAATACGCCAAGTATCTGGCTTCCCTGATCACCGAGGACGGCATGGTGGAAGCGGTCGCTCACGATCCTTTCGAATTCGAGCATCAGGACACCGTCAGCTACTCCGTGGCCGACAAGGAAGGCAACATCGTTACCGTCACCTTCACGGTCAACGGCATCTTCGGCGCCAAGCTCATTCCGGACGGCTACGGCTTCATCCTGAACAATGAGATGGACGACTTCAACAAGAACCCTTACCATCCCGGCCACATTGCTCCCGGCAAGTATCCGCTTTCTTCCATGAGCCCGACCATCGTTCTGAACGAAGACGGCACGCCGTTCATGACCTGCGGCAGCCCGGGCGGCGCCACCATCATCGCGGCGGTCGCTCAGGTCATCCTGAACGTGGTCCTGTTCGGTATGGAAGCGCAGGAAGCCGTTAATGCTCCTCGTATCAACAGCTCCCTGAGCGTTGAGAACCGTGTCGGCGCAGAGGTCATGGATCAGCTGACCGCCATGGGCCACAAAGTCACCGACTGGGGCGAGTGGACTCCGAGCGCAGGTTCCAACCAGATCATCGTCTACGACGCGGACGGCAAGCTGCATGCCGGCGCCGACCCTCGTCGTGACTGCAAGGCCTGGGCATTCTAATCGGGCTGCCTGAAGCCGAAACCAACGGCCCGGCCGGTTCATCCGGCCGGGTCACCCTACAGAAAATGCCGGAGGAGACGAGTCTTCGTGGCCTCCGTGAAGAGAGGAAGAGTATGAAGAAATTTATTGCTTTAGCCCTGGCGGCTCTGATGGTCCTGTCCCTGGCCGCCTGCGGCGACGAACCGGCTCCTACGACTGCTCCTACCCAGAAACCTGCCGAAACCACCGCTGCCAAACCCGATGAGACCAAGGCTCCCGACAAGACCGAGGCTGTGACGCCGGAGACCACGAAGGCTTCTTCCGGCAAGACCAATGCCGGCGAATGGGAGACCAAGGGCTTGCCCGCCGTTCCCAAGGGCGTCCTGGAAGGCCGTGTGGCCATTACCAGTATCGGCCAGAGCGCGGACGTGGACGTGGTGATGAATCAGCTGAAGAAGCTGAAGATCGACTATTACGAAGCCAAGCTTATCACGGCGGATCAGCTGACGGCCTCCTATCCGATCCTGATCTGCGTGGTCGGCGGTTCCAGCAAGGGTCTGGGCGGCGCCGGTCTTGACCAGGACCAGGAAGAAGCCCGTGTAAAGGCTCTGCTTGACAAGGCCGTCGAGCTGAAGACGAAGATCGTGATGATCCACAACGGCGGCGTCGACCGCCGCGGCACCCTGTCGGATGCTTTTATCAAGCTGGCTTTCCCTTATGCCGAATACGCGATCGTGAAGATCAGCGGCGATACGGATGATCTGATGAAGAACATCCTGTCCGGCAAGAACGTTCCTTCCGCTTTCGTGGAGAAGGATGCCGACGTTCAGGCCGTCCTGAAGTACATGTTCGGCAAATAATCAACCGGTCCGTCCGCGGGAGCGAAGAGAGGTCCGCCTCTCTTTGCCCCGGACGCCCCCTGAAGGAGAAAGAGTTTTATGACACCCTATATGATTACATTCTTCGTAATGGTCGGTGTCTTCATGATCGGCTGCTTTGCCCTGAAATGGCCTGTCGGCGTTTCCATGATGGCGGCTGCCGTGATCGGAGGCCTGGAGGGCATGCTGGCGCACGGCACCAGCTTCTCTCAGACCATTACCGACGTGGTGCGTATGATGGTGGAAGGCGAGTTCGGTTATATCGATACGATCCTGACCATCGCCTGCGCCATGATCTTCATGAAAGTCATTGAAGACTCCGGTGCTCTGGATGCCCTGTCCTCTTTGCTGATTGAAAAATTCCACAAGCTTCCTGCGGTCCTGCTGATCCTGATCATGTTCATCATCATGTTCCCGGGCATGATCACCGGTTCCTCCACCGCGGCGGTCCTGTCGGCGGGCTCCATCATGGCCCCCGTGCTGCTGCTTCTGGGACTGGATAACGTAACGGCCGGCTCCGTCATAGCCATGGGCGGTATTTTGGGCATGATCGCACCGCCCGTGAATACCGCCGCCCTGGTCATCTGCGCCGGCATCGACGTCCCCTACGTGGGCTTCACCGGCCCGCTGCTTCTGCTGACCATGCCGCTCGCCATCCTGTTCGTGCTGATGCTCGGCCTGCCGAAGATCAAGAACCTGGACTATGAAAAGTTAAAACCCGCCCTGGAGAAGCAGGACGCGACCCGTAAGGAATACGGCTTCAAGATCTACGTTCCGTTCCTGGTGCTGGTAGTCCTGATGATCTTCTTCAAGGTGATCGCCGCCAAGATCGGCGTAACGGATCTGGGCATGCCGGTGATCTTCCTGATCAGCGCTGCCGTCGGTCTGTTTACCGGCCGCAAGATCAACCCCTTAAAGGCTGTTCCGGCCGCTATCCGCACCGCGACCCCCGTTATGGCCATCCTGATGGGCGTCGGCATGTTCATCGAGCTGATGACGGCCACCGGCGTCCGTGGCTTCATCGTCGTGACCTGCCTGCAGATGCCTCAGGCCCTGTGGCTTCTGGCCTGCTGCATCAGCATCCCGCTGTTCGGCGCGGTCTCGTCCTTCGGCGCCTGCTCCGTTTTGGGCGTGCCTTTCGCCTATATTTACGGCACCTATCTGGGCGGCAACGTCGTCGTCTGCCTGGCAGCCATCAGTCTGATCGCCGCCGTCGGCGACATGATGCCTCCGACCGCTCTGGCCGGTCTGTTTGCGGCTCAGGTGACCGGCGTCAAGAAGTACACAAAGATCCTGGTCAAGTGTATCATTCCGATCATTATCCTCTTGGTCTGGGCCGGCTTCGTCCTGGTCTCGTCCAAGAAATTCGCCTGGTCGGTCTTCGGTTAAGGAAGGGAGGAAGAAAGAATGGTCTCGTTTACTACTGTTATTTACCTGATCATCGCGGCAATCGTATTTGCCAGCGTCCTCTACAACCTGATCTGCAAGGAAGAAAAGGTCGTCGACAAGATCGCCTGCGCCATGATATTAGTTCCGCTGGCCCTGCGCCTGCTTCTGATCAAGTAGGAGGTGCGGCATGAAGAAAAAAGGTTTAATCAGCACCTGCATCATTCTGGCCGTCGCTCTGACGCTGGCCATCATCACGGGCATCAGCTTCAGCAAGAAGCGCAACTTCGTGGAAGATATCGTGATCGGCTCCAACGTTACCTCCCAGTTCAAGCTGGACGAGTATAACGAAAAGCTCAAAGGTACCGTCGGCGACGTCGACGTCTACGTCTTAAAGGGCGAAGAAGAGGGCGGCAGCATCCTGATCCTGGGCGGCACCCACGCGAACGAACCGGCCGGCCATATGGCTGCCATCGTCATGCTGGAGCAGTTCCAGGTCAGCAAGGGAACGGTCTACATCATTCCCAATATCTGCCAGTCCGGTCTGACCCATAATGACCCGCTGGAAGGCACCCCGCAGTATCTGCACTTCACCACCAAGAACGGTGACGTCCGGACCTTCCACTTCGGTTCCCGTGCCTCGAACCCGATCGACCAGTGGCCGGATCCGGATACCTATCTGCATACTTCCGGCGACTGGACCAGCAGCAAGATCAAGGAAGGCGTCAATACGACGCAGACCCTGTCCGGTTCGGAAGTCCGCAACCAGAACCGCTGCTATCCGGGCATCCAGGACGGCACCGTCACGGAGCGCGTTTCCTACGCGGTCACCAACATGATCAACCAGCTGAAGATCGACCTGATCGTCGACCTTCACGAATCCAGCCCCGAATACGCCGTGAACAACGCGATCGTGGCGCATGAGGACGCCTTAAGCCTGGCGGCCGACGTGAAGCTGGAACTCGACAGCGTCGACCTGTCCATCCGCGTGGAGCCTTCGCCCGCCAAGCTGCGCGGCCTGACTCACCGCGAGCTGGGCGACTACACCGACGCGTACGCGCTGCTCTGCGAAGTCGGCAACCCGTCCCAGGGCCGTTTCCGCGGCTATACGGACGAAGCGCTGGCCATCACCGGCGAAGACCCCTGCTATCAGGCGGCCTACAAGATCAACGGCGGCACCCTGCTGTACGTGGACTACAGCTCCGGCAATTTCCCGATCGCCCTGCGCGTAGCCCGTCACGTAGCCACCGTTGCGCAGATGGTCCTTTCCATGAACTTCGAGGTCGACGATCCGGCCCGCGAAGTTATCATCGATAACTTCCCGGACATCGACACCATCGGCGAATTCTACGAAGAAATGGTCGAGGCCGACGATCTGGGCCTTTGGCTGAACTGACCGCTCCGGTCTAAAACAAACCCGGGCCTGCCGCTCATGCGGCAGGCCCTTTTTCCGTTCCGGCCCCTTTCGTTACGAAGCACAAAAAAACCGCCTTTCGGCGGTTTTTCTTTCGTGGGCCATTGGGGGCTCGAACCCCAGACACCCTGATTAAGAGTCAGGTGCTCTACCAACTGAGCTAATGGCCCGCGGCGACGGTGCCTAATATACAACATCCGAAAAGGAAATGCAAGCACTTTTTGAAAGATTTTTCAAAAATATTTTCCGCCCCGCGGAAGGGAAAGAGCGGAGGAATAAATCGCAAAGACCGGACGAACGAAAATTCGAAAAAAACTTGTAATAATTCAAAATATCTTATATAATGATCCAGTAACGGCGGTAAAACACGTTTTATGGCTGTTTTAAAGCACAGAGGGAGGAAATAAATATGGTTTTTTGTCCTAACTGCGGTTCATCCTTCAATGACGGCACCAAATTCTGCTCCAAATGCGGCGCCAAGCTGCCGGCACAGCCCGCGGCCGAGCAGGCCCCTGCAGCGGAACCTGTCATCCAGGCGGAACCGATCGTCCGTCAGGCTAAAAAAGAGAAAAAGGAAGCGCCCAAGCTGAATCTGAATCCGAAGCTGATCGCCATCGCGGCGGCTGCGCTGGTGGCCGTGATCCTTCTGATCACCTTCATCCCGAAGATCTTCTCCGGCGGCGGCAGCATCACCATGCGGAAGGACTACGTCCGGGCCGGCATCATCGACGATGAGCTGATCGGCTTCGGCAAGAGCGGCAAAGTCGTCAAGATGGACTTCGACAACACCCTGGAAGACGGCGGCATGAGCGCCGACGGCTCCAAGCTGCTTATGGTGGATTCCGAAGGAATCATGTATATCTTTGACGGCAGCAAGTTCAACAAGATCGCGGAAGGCGTCAAGAAATACCTGCTTTCCTTTGACGGGACCGGCGTCGCCTACACGGATGAAGACAACGCGCTTTATCTCTACAACGGCGGCAAGGCCAAGAAGATCGCGGAAGATATCAAGACGCTGAACGTCATTTCTCCGGACGGCAAGGCCGTCGGCTACACCAAGGAGAGCAACGACACGGTCCGCGGTTACTTCTACGACGGCAAGGAACGCGAGCTCGGCAAGAACATGACCCCGTACGCGCTGTCCGCTAAGGGCACCTACGTGTACTACAAGAACAAGGACGGCGTCCTTTACGTTCAGAAGGGTGAAAACAGCGACGACCGCCAGAAGATCGGCGACAGCATCGATTACGCGATCCTGAACGCGGACGGCACGCAGATCCTTGCGAACGTTAAGACCGACGACGGCACCCGGACCTACTTCTCCGCGAAGGGCGGCGAACGTCAGGAAGTTTCCAAGACCGCGCTGAAGATCCTGCTTCCGGGCAGAGCCATGAAGGATTCCCGCTTTGCCGGCGTCAAGGATCTGAAGAGCCAGCTGTACTATACCTACAATTCGAGCGACGGCTATGCCGTATACAAGCTGAATTCGAAGCTGGAGACGAGCAGCTGCGTGAAGAACGCTTTCAGTCTGACCCTGCAGGAAGACGGCAAGACCATCACCTACCTGAAGAATGACAAGCTGTATCTGATGAACACATCCGCCAGCAGTCCGGAAGGCAAGCAGCTGGCTGCGGAAGTGGATTCCTATCTGTCCTCCGTGGACGGCAAGCTCTTCCTCTATGAGAACGAAGAGAAGGAGACCTTTACCGTCAATACAAGCGGCAAGAGCCAGAAGGTCATCGGCGAGTCCGTTTCCGAATGGGCGGCCGTCGGCAGCGGCTTCGTCTACATCATCGATGAAGAACTGTACTTCACCAGCGGCGGCAAGGGCTCCAAGGTGTCCGGCTTCAGCGATGAGGCGAAGGATCTGATGGGCTACCGCGATTACGTCCTGATCCAGGGCGAAGACGAAGCGACCTACATGACCAAGGACGGCAAGAAGATCATCAAGATCGCCGAGAGCAAATAAGCGGCGTCTGAACGCAAAAAGCTCCGCAGCTTCCCTTAAAAGGGGGCTGCGGAGCTTTTTTGCGTGCTTCCGGGCGGCGGGCCGCAGGCAATAAAAAAGTAGCGGAGGACGGATTTGAACCGCCGACACTGCGGGTATGAACCGCATGCTCTAGCCAACTGAGCTACTCCGCCACGCGAGGCGCAAAATGTAATTTACATCCTGGCCGGCCGAATGTCAAGCACTTTTTTCAAAAAATCCAAAAAACCGCATTTTCCTCTCTACAGGAAGCCGGCGTCCTTATCCTCCTCGATCACCTGAAACTCCAGATAATCGAAATCGATGCTTTCGATAAAGGAATCCTGGCGGAAACGGGTCTTGGCGACGCGCTGAAAATCCTTGACGTTGTTTTTCAGCCAGATCGGGACCGGAAGATCCAGCGCCCGGCAGCTTTCCTCCAGCGCGCGGAAGACCTTCAGGGTCCGGCTGTCCGTCCCCGTATCTTCAAAGGTCGTGTCCCGCAGCAGATGGTTTTCGCGAAAGATCTTTGTCCAGAAACGCATGGAAGATTCTCCTTTCGAAGCAGGGCCGGGCCGCTACAGGATCGCCTGCACGGCGTAGACCCAGAGCGGGATGGTGATCATGGAAAGCAGGGTGGACAGCACGACGCACTTCGTGGCAAATTCCGCGTCGCTGCCGTAGCGGGCCGCAAAGACGGCCGTCATGGCGGCGGCGGGCATGCCGGTCATGACCACGCTGACGCCGCTGGCCGTCGGATCGGTCTTTAACAGCAGACAGAGCAGAAGCGCGATCCCCGGCAGGATGACCAGGCGGTACAGGGACAGCAGAAGAGACGTCCGGTCAAAGAGCTTACCCGCTTCCATTTTGGCCAGGATCGTGCCGATGACGAACATGGTGATCGCGGAATTGCAGTTCCCGATCAGACGGATGGGCTTTTCAATGACGGACGGCAGATGGATCTGCGTGATCATCAGGATCAGGCCGATATACACGCCGACCAGGCAGGGATGCGTCAGCACGTTTTTGATGACTTTTCTGCGGTCCGTCCCGCCGGCCACGAAGTAGCCGGTTCCGGCCGACCACATCATGATGCGCATGGGGATCAGGAAAACGGAAGCGTACATCAGGCCTGTGTCGCCGTAGATGCCTTCCGCGACGGGCGTGCCCAGAAAGCCGCCGTTGGAAATGATGCTGCAGTACTGCAGGATCTTTTTCTGCTGCGGCGGAAAACGGTTGAAGAGGAATTTGTTGAGCAGCAGGCCGATCAGCTGCATGGCGAGAGCGATCACGAAGAGAAGGCCGCAGGAGACCAGGACCTGCGTGCTGAATTCGATCATGAAGGACTTGATGATATTGCAGGGGATGATCACCTGGATGCACAGATCGGTCAGGACCCGCGTGCCTTCTTCGGTGATGACCTTCCGCCGCGTCAGGATCAGGCCGATCAGCATCAGGATGAACAGAACGATCTGCTGGCTGCAAAGTTCCCAGAAACTCATGATTTTTCCTCTTGCACTGCAAAAAAATAGCAGAAATACGATTGACAAAAGCGAATCCGTAGGGTACAATGGGCTCCGTCGTCAAGACAGAAAGCTTCCTTGGCTCAGCTGGTAGAGCGACGCATTCGTAATGCGTAGGTCGCCGGTTCGAATCCGGCAGGGAGCTTTTTTCATGTCCGCACAACATCATACCCTGTTTCCGGCCTTATTTCAAGCCTTGACAGAAAGCTTTATTGTGCTATAATCCCTTGTAATCCCGAAAAGGAGGGATGTCTGATGAAACTGTACGAAGAACTGGTCGCCCGCGGGCTGATCGCACAGGTGACCAACGAAGAACTGATCCGGGAGATGATCAACGACGGCAAGGCCACCTTCTATATCGGCTTTGACTGCACCGCCGACTCCCTGACCGCCGGGCATTTCATGGCCCTGACCCTGATGAGGCGCCTGCAGATGGCCGGCAACAAGCCCATCGTCCTGATCGGCGGCGGCACCACCATGATCGGCGATCCCAGCGGCCGGACGGATATGCGCAAGATGCTGACCCGGGAGGATATCGACTATAACGCGGCGTGCTTCCGGAAGCAGATGGAGCGCTTTATCGAGTTCGGTCCGGACAAGGCCCTGATGGTCAACAACGCGGACTGGCTGCTGAATCTGAATTACGTGGAGCTTTTGCGGGAGGTCGGCGCCTGCTTCTCCGTCAACAATATGCTGCGGGCGGAGTGCTACAAGAACCGCATGGAGCGGGGTCTGTCCTTCTTCGAGTTCAATTATATGATTATGCAGAGCTACGACTTCTACTATCTGTTCCAGCACTACGGCTGCAACATGCAGTTCGGCGGGGACGACCAGTGGAGCAACATGCTGGGCGGCACCGAGCTGATCCGCAAGAAGCTGGGCCAGGACGCCCACTGCATGACGATCACGCTCTTAACGGACGCCAACGGCAACAAAATGGGCAAGACGGCCGGCAACGCCGTCTGGCTGGATCCCGAAAAAACCAGCCCGTACGACTTCTACCAGTACTGGCGCAACGTCGGCGACGCGGAAGTCATGAAATGCATCCGCATGCTGACCTTCCTGCCGCTGGAGAAGATCGAAGCCATGGACAAGTGGGAAGGCAGCGAGCTGAACCGCGCAAAGGAGATCCTGGCTTTCGAACTGACCTCCATGGTGCACGGGGAAGAAGAGGCGAAAAAGGCCCAGGAAGCGGCCCGGGCGCTCTTTGCCGGGGCCGGCAGCGGAGAAAACGTGCCGCAGTATCAGCTGAAGGAAGAGGATTTCCGGGACGGCGCGGCCGATATCCTGACCATGCTGGTCTCAAGCGGTCTGACTAAGACCCGTTCCGAAGCCCGTCAGTCCGTCCAGCAGGGCGGCGTAAGCCTGGACGGGGAAAAGATCACGGATATCAAGCTCAGCTTTGCGAAGGAAGCGATCCCGGCGGAAGGCCTGCTCTTAAAGAAAGGCAAAAAGAGCTACTGCCGGATCCTGGCATAGTCCGGAACAGGAAAAAAGCCTTCTTCGGAAACGTAAAATATGACGGCGGCGGCCTTGACAGGCCGCCGTTAGTCATGTATAATTGTAATGATGTGATAAGTTTACCCTGCTTATTTATATGCACATTGAAAACAGAATAAAAAGGAGGTGCTCCTGTGACAGAAAGAATGTTATTTGCCGCAGCAGGCCCGGCACCCGCGATCAACCCGCTTTTTATCGTGATCGCGCTGGTACTGGTAATCATAGCGGCCGTTCTGTCGTGGTTTCTCTCTGCGTCCCATCAGCAGAAGATTTATGAAAAAACTGTAGGTACTGCAGAGGTCAAATCACGGGAAATCATAGATGAAGCATTAAAAACAGCAGCCGAAAAGAAAAGGGAGGCTCTCCTGGAGGCAAAAGAGGAAAATATCGCCGCCAAGAACGAACTGGACCGTGAGGCCAGGGAAAGAAGAGCCGAACTGCAGCGCTCCGAACGCCGTGTTCAGAGCAAGGAAGAGTCTCTGGACAAGAAGCTGGAATCCCTGGAACGCCGCGAACAGCAGGTGCAGTCCCGGGATGACCGCCTGAAGAAGAAAGAACAGGATGTGGACAATCTGATTCAGGAACAGCAGCAGCGTCTGGAACAGGTGGCCGGCCTTACCAAAGAACAGGCCAAGGAATACCTGATCAAGAGCGTGGAAGAGGACGCCCAGCACGATATCGCGAAGCGTCTGAAGGAACTGGATCTGAGAGCCAAGGAAGACGCAGCCAAAAAAGCAAAGGAGTACATTGCCACCGCCATTCAGAAATGCGCCGCGGATCACGTCGCAGAGATGACCATTTCGGTCGTCGCCCTGCCGAACGATGAGATGAAGGGCCGCATCATCGGCCGCGAAGGCCGGAACATCCGGGCTCTCGAGCAGGCCACCGGTGTAGAACTGGTCATCGACGATACGCCCGAAGCCGTCGTCATCAGCGGATTCGATCCGATGCGCCGCGAGGTCGCCCGCATCGCGCTCGAGAAGCTGATCCTGGACGGCCGCATCCACCCCGCCCGCATCGAGGAGGTCGTGAAGAAGGCGCAGAAGGAAGTCGAGGACGTGATGAAGGAAAAGGGCGAGGCCGCCATCCTGGAGGTCGGTGTCCACGGGATCCATCCCGAACTCGTACGGCTTCTGGGCCGGATGCATTTCCGCACCAGCTACGGCCAGAATGCCCTGAAGCATTCGATCGAGGTGGCTCACCTGAGCGGGCTTCTGGCAGCCGAGCTCGGCGTGGACGTACGCCTGGCCAAACGGGCCGGCCTTCTGCACGACATCGGCAAGAGCCTGGACCACGATATGGAAGGCTCCCACGTGCAGATCGGTTCGGATCTGTGCCGCAAGTACAAGGAGAACGCCATCGTGGTCAACGCGGTGGAAGCGCACCACGGCGACGTGGAACCCACTTCCCTGATCGCCCTGATCGTACAGGCCGCGGACGCCATTTCCGCCGCCCGTCCCGGCGCCCGCCGCGACACGCTGGAGACCTACACGAACCGCCTGACGCAGCTGGAGGAGATTACCAACAGCTTCAAGGGCGTGGACAAGTCCTTCGCCATCCAGGCGGGACGCGAGGTCCGTGTGATGGTCATCCCCGAGCAGATCAACGACGACGCCATGACCATCCTGGCCCACGATATCGCGAAGCGGATCGAGGACGAGATGGAGTATCCGGGACAGATCAAGGTCAACGTCATCCGGGAATCCCGTACGGTGGATTACGCGAAGTAAGCCGCCGGCCGAAAAGAACGGCAGGTTTGAAAGAACCTGCCGTTCTTTTTTTGCGCTTCCGCCGGAAAAATGTTGGATTTTTGCCGCCGCCGTGCTATGCTGAACAAAACGGAGCAAGGAGTTTTTCATGACCAAGCTGATATCCTGGAACGTGAACGGCCTGCGGGCCGTCATGGGCAAAAACTTTTATGAGGTCATTACGGAGCTGGATGCGGATGTTTTCTGCTTCCAGGAAACGAAGCTGCAGGAAGGGCAGGTCAGCCTGGGGCTGCCGCAGTATCACGCCTACTGGAACTACGCGGACAAAAAAGGGTACTCCGGCACGCTCGTGCTGACGAAGGAGGAGCCGCTGTCCGTGCGGTACGGCATGGGCGTGGACGAGCACGACCATGAGGGCCGGCTCATCACCTGCGAATACACGGACTATTTCCTGGTCTGCTGCTATACGCCGAACTCGCAGGACGGCTTAAGGCGTCTGGACTACCGCATGCGCTTTGAGGACGATTTCCGGGCGTATCTGGCGCGGCTGGCCGGGGAAAAAGCGGTGATCCTCTGCGGCGACCTGAACGTCGCGCACGAGGAGATCGACCTGAAGAATCCGGCGGCGAACCATCAGAATGCGGGCTTCTCGGACGAGGAACGCGGCAAAATGACCGAGCTGCTGGCGGCCGGCTTCGTGGACAGCTTCCGGTATTTCTACCCGGACCGGAAAGACGCCTACAGCTGGTGGTCCTACCGCATGCGGGCCCGTGAGCGGAACGCAGGGTGGAGGATCGACTACTTTATCGTCTCCGACAGCATGAAGGATCGACTGGTATCTGCTTCGATCCACAGCGAGATCTACGGCTCCGACCACTGCCCGGTAGAGCTGGTGATCAAGGACTGACCTGCGCCGTACAAGTCTTCGCCGAGCGAGCCGGACAATACTTTTCGAACGATTTAGCGAAGCGACTAGTGAGAAAAGTTTTCGTCCGGGCGCGAGGCGCAA
>JAEEUR010000105.1 GCA_016290595.1 Lachnospiraceae bacterium
TACAATACGATGCTGCTGACGATCGCTACCGTCAGGAAAGATACCGGATACTCACGGTAATCGACGAAAGAGTCGGCTATAACAGAAGCTATGATCAGCACCCCGTTGAAGACGGGGATGGCGATATCGAGCTTACGGATGCGGCCGTGCTCATGAAGCGAGACATAAAGCAGCTGTATCAGCAGGAGTGCGCTTACGACATGGCAGGTGTAGCCCAGCGGGCCGCGGTGGAACGTGTTGTTCTCGTCGATGGTAAAGCAGATATTCGAGAACAGTGCCGTCAGATGGACAGCCGCATTGAACAGGATAAGGCTCCAGGCAAGGGGATAATCCCTTTTGGGATCGATGATAAAGAAGAACAGCACCAGAATGAGCGGGCGCAGGCAATAACCAATGATACCTGTCACGATCCTGGCGTGCGGCATGGTGCCGTCAAGGTCGAACAAAAAGCCCACATAGTTCTGGGCGATAAGGCACAGCGACAGGAACGAGATGAGGAGCATGATGATGCGCTGCGTCCTCGCGACGTACGGGTCCAGCAGAACGACGAAAACAAGACCGGCGAGCTGCAGGAGCAGCGGGACGAGGACCAATATGTGAAACATAAAAGAGTCGGCCATAGGATAGCACCGGAGATCTGGTAAAGGGGCTGTTCCAATTAAGGATTATTATAAGCCCTTCTATCAAATCTGTCTATCAGGACCATCCCGAGACCGACTCTTTCCTGATATCGAGCCCGAAAACTCTTGATATTACTAGGGCTGAAGCAATTGCCGATTATTTTTGTCCCAGTCATTAACTACTTCTTTTTTTCTCGTCATTGTCCAATCTTTGACCTAAAGTCCCCCCCTTAGCCGGCCGTTTCTTCAAACCCTGTATGGAGTGAGGATTTGCTGCATGTATGCTTCATACCCACCGCATCCCAGGGCGATGGATTTTAGCACTATATACGCAGATCCTCACTTTAATTTTCGCTTTTTGAGAACATGTCGAATGGATATTCTGCAAAACACATTAGCGGTTAATATGCTCCATCGTCATCGATTGAATCTTTTTTGTACTCCTTATAGCACCAGCGGGCGATTGTCTGTATCAGCTCCGTTGGTAGTTCTTTATTCCACGGCAGGCGGATCGTACCCTTGCTCACGTCGTATTCCTTCAGTTCCTCCGCAAATACTGTCGTTGCCTCGCCTCCTGGATAAAGGCCCAGATGTTTCTTGGACGCGGCGAAATGGAGGATGTTCCGGCCTTTCCAGTATGTCGGCATCGACCAAGAAATCCGTTCCTCAGCATCCGGAAATGCGGCGCGGAAGATTTCCCGAATTTCCCTAAGCCTCGGCTGAACCGCCTCATTCTGCGCGAGGATATATTCATCTATCGTCTCCGGAGCCTTACCGCAGTAATGGCTCTGGTTTTCGTTTTTGAAAGTACGTCCGCACTTCGGGCATGCCGTCATTTGTCAAATCAATTTTATCAATTAAAATAGAAATGATGAAGTTGTTTTGCGAAAAGGTTTGATTGTCCGCCCTTTAGGTTATAAAATCGAACGCAAGCTGGTATTTTAGTTTATCAAAGATTCAGTCATAAAAAAGGTCCCATAATAAATGTTGGGGCGGATACCCGCCTCAGCTTTTTTGCGCAAGAATAAGTAAAACCGCCAGGAGCCAATTGTCCTGCATACCACACCGGAAGGTGCGAATAGATGCTTGCCCCGTTTTTACCCGAACAGGATCGGAACCAGGAAGAATCCGATCATATTATTCAGAAAATGCGGAATAAAGCTGATCAGGCAGTTGCCGGTCCTGCGGTACAGGATCGCAAAAAGGATCGCGTCAATAAAGATTGCGCCAAGATCCCACGCAACGATCCCCGCAGGGCCCGCGGCATAGTGCGCCGCGGCAAAGAGCACGGCGCCGGCTATGGCCGCCGGCCAGAACGAAAAGCGCTTCATGCCCTTGCCCACAAAGAACGCGCGGTATTCGATCTCTTCACCGAGTACGGAAACGATCTGATTGAATAGCAGCAGCGGCAGCTGGTCAAGACCCGGTACGGTGATCCGCCCCAGCACATGATCGATATAGGCGCTGCCGAACACCGCCTTGCTCAGAAGCATTTCGGCGGGGGACAATATGAGCATGAACAGAATCAGCGGGATGACCCACGGCTTTTTCAGGCCCGAAAAGAAGCGTTTGAAGCTCAGCCCGGATTCGGGGTCGGGCGTTTTTTCAATGCCCTCGATGATGAAGAAGCACGCCAGTCCCGCGATATGGATCACAGCGGCGGCGATCACAGAGGCCGTGGCCGCCTTAACCGCGACTGCGACGGTCATGACGGCCATGCCGATGAGGGTAATTATCTTGACCTTGTCATTTTTCGTGGAATCAAACATAGTTCCGGCCCCTTATTCTTTCTTTGCCAGCCATCCGCGGAAGATCCCGCCCTGCAGCAAAGAGATGATCGTGAAAAAGATATCGGCAAACAGGATGAATACGAAGGACGGGATCAGAATCCTGGTGTATTTCTTCCCGAAAGCCGTTCCCTTCCCTATTGCTCTGCCCATGCCGGAGAGGTAAAACAGTACGCCCATGTTGAAAAACAGCAGCAGGGCCGTGTTTTCGGCGAAGCTGATCCATGCCGCCTTCGGGAAGAGATCGCCGGTATTTACCACGCTCAGCACGGTATTGAGCACCAGCAGTCCGATTTCCACAATGAAGAGGATGCGGGTCACGTTCAGCATGACGCCGCCGCCGATCCCCACGCCGCCGCCCCAGGCAAGCCCCGTCCGCGCACAGAAGTTTTCAAATACCTGCATCAGCGGTTCGTTCTGCTTTCCTTCGATAAAGCCGTTGTTGGCGACACAGTAAACACGAAGCTTCAGGCCGTTCTCGCGGCAGAAGGTCTCCATCTCCTCCAGGAAGCGGAGCACGTGGGACGGAACACTGTCCACATAGAGCGGCAAGCCGAACACCACCGCCTGCGCATCCCGGAGCTGCTCCAGCAGGCGGGCGTAGTCGGCGTGGGAACGCAGCTTCCCCTTCACTTTCTCTCCGCCGACGAAAAGACTTTGTAGAAAAAGGAAATACGCAGAAGCGCAAAAGTGCTTTTTGGGACTGCAGTTGATGAGTACCGTCTTCATAACGCCGCCTCCAGTTCCGCCATGTCTTCCAGAAAAACGACTTCGGACCGCTCATAGCCGTCGTTGACCGCGTTCCGCTCAGCCATATAGCGAAAGGTGTCCTTCTCCGTCTCACTCACCTCGCCGTAAACGACGACTTTCCAGAGATCGTGCTTTCCGTAGCGGAGGGTATGATGCATCTGCCGGCCCCGGTAGGTGCTGAAAGGCGTGGAAGTCCCGATGGAACGGTCCAGAACGTTCTTGACCGCGGCGCTGTACCCGCCGTAAAGATTCTTCGTGACAATCACCAGCTCGTCCGCCCGGCCGATCAGGCGGCAAACCCGCCGGAGCTTATCCTTCATGAAGCATTCCGCCGGATGCTTGGTCCAGCAGCCGAAGCAGCCCTGACACGGGGCGTACTTCCCGTCCGCGGCCAGAGCCCGGTCGCATTTTGATTCGATCAGCGCCTCGTATTCGGAGCCCAGATCGTAAAGAATGACTTTCATCCTATTCCTCCTGTGCCGCCGCGAGCACCGCGCCGTTCCAGGTGCGTTCCAGGTGTTCCGCGATCAGCTTTTCGTCAAATTCCAGATGATTGTTGGCGATGATGCTTGCATACCCATGGGCAAACAACGCCACCGTGATGAATACGTTCCTGGTCTTTTGCGGACTCAGCCCCGCTCCTTCCCGCATGGCCTCCAGCACCGGGACCAGCTCTTCGGAATCCACCATTTCCAGAAGGCTGTTTTCCTTGGCATATCCGGACTGAAACAGGAAGCGGAACAGCTGCGGCTCTTCCACGGCGAAACGGATATAGTTCAGGCCGATCCCAAGGAGCGGATCCTGTCCGGGCGGCGTGTTCATCATGTATTCCGAGTGCAGACGGTCCGCTCGCCTGTAGACGGCTCTCTTCAGACTGTCGATGGTCGAAAAATGATACATCACCGGCTGGGTGGAGCAGTGCAGCTGCGCGGAAACCGTCCGGGCGTTGATTTTCTCAAAACCGCTTTGACGGACTACTTCAATGGCAGCGCTGACGATCATCTCCGCAGTGACCTTCGTTTTTGGCGGCATGCGCGAACCTCCTCTTTTATAATCACTGTTGTATAACGAGCGTTATAATATAACGTCCCGGCGCTTTTGTCAATAGGGAAAGTCTTGGCACAAAAATCCCGAAACCATGTGACCGGGATCAAGAACGACAGCGCGACACTGACGCTGGATTTCGCGACCACCCGTTTCTTTCCCTTACCGGTCATTATCACCGGCTGATCAGAGCGCAGAACGGGCGAATAAAGCGGGGGCTCGGACCCCGCTTTTTTCGCTCCGGACTGCTGCGGAAGAAAATAAAAAAATGTCATGAAACACTTGACTCTGACGCTGCGTTATAGTTTATCATGGGATCATGCGGGAGGTGAGAAGCCATGATGACAGTTCACGAAGTCAGCCGGCTGACAGGGGGCAGCATCCGGGCGCTGCAGTACTATGACAGGATCGGTTTGCTGCTGCCGGATAAGGTGACGGAAGCAGGCTACCGCCTGTATGACGCGCCGAGTCTGGAAAAGCTGCAGCAGATCCTTCTTTTCAGGGAACTGGAGTTTCCGTTAAAGGAGATCGGACAGATTGTCAACCGCCCCGGTTTTGATAAAAACAAAGCCCTTTCGCAGCAGATCGAGTTGCTGACGCTGAAAAAAGAGCACATAGAAGGACTGATCAGCCTGGCCCGCAGAATACAGAGCAAAGGAGAAAAGACGATGAGTTTCGACGCATTTGATACCGCGAAGCTGGATGAGTACGCCGCGAAGGCAAAAGCGTCCTGGGGAGAGACCACCGCGTATAAGGAGTTTGAGAAGAAGACGGAAGGCCGTAGCAAAGAGGAGGACGCTTCTCTTGCCGGGCAGATGATGGGGATCTTCAGGGAATTCGGGGCGGTAAAGGACGGGGATCCCGCTTCCGAAGAAGCCCAGGCTCTCGCCGGAAAACTGCAGGACTTCATTACGGAACATTACTATACCTGTACGAAGGAGATCTTCAGCGGACTGGGAAAGATGTATGCCGCCGGCGGGGAGTTTACCGAAAATATCGACAAGGCCGGAGGCCGGGGCACGGCAGCGTTCGCTGCGGCGGCGATCGAGATCTTTTGCAGATAGCCGTGGGATATGACAACGTCAGGCCGCCGGGAGCTCCGGCGGTTTTTTTCTAATGAAGACCTCCGGCTCCTTCGCAGAAGTAAAGGATAAATACAGAACTCCATATATTTACTGCCATCGCGCATGTATCATCTTTTCAATCATAGCTAAAGCCAATCTCGGAGTTGACGATAAACTCACAGCTGCATCTATGGTGTGGCAGTATATCGGGCAGATTGTATTCAACATGCTGATCCTGGTTGGGACGATCAAGCTGCCAGATAGGATTGTCACTGCCATCGTGAACGAATTCATCAAGAAGATCATTGTCCACGAAGCAGATAAATCCAGTGGCCACCGCAGGCAGACGGTGGAAATCGTCTTCAACTTTGTTGTTCAGATCGAAATCCCCATTCTGACCGAGCCGGTCACCCTGGAAGCGCCCCAAAAACAAAGGAAAACCGCGTAGCCACATCGACTACGCGGTCTCCCCAAGGATTAGTTCCTTATGAACGATAACCCTTCCGTCTCCGTGCTTTTCCTTACGCCAGCGATCTTCCGAATTCGTAGGCTTCCTTCTGTGCCTCCTTTTTTCCGGAGGCTTCGCCGGGGCCGGAGATGCCGCCGCAGAAAAGGCTCCCCGCCAGCTGCGCTTTTTCAAAGCAGTCCACCCAGCCCCGGAGGCCGCTCACCGCTTTTTCCGGCACGAAATCTTCCTCTTCCGCGGCCGTCGTCAGCAGGTAGACCCGGCGGAAGCGATAGTCCGAAGGATACAGCGGGTTCAGGCGGTCCAGCAGAGTCTTCATCTGGCCGCTCATCTCATAGTAGTAGATCGGCGTTGCAAACACGAGCGTATCCGCGTTTTTGACCTTTTCGGCGATCCACACCGCATCATCCTT
>JAEEUR010000106.1 GCA_016290595.1 Lachnospiraceae bacterium
CAGTCGAGTTCCATGAGCAGTACTATTTGGCGGCATAAGAATACCGCCAGCTGCATACACGACTGGCGGTACGAAACTTTTTAATTTTTCACTGTCCTCTTGACGGGTAGCACACCATTATCCCAGAGCCCTAATTTATGGCTCGTTAATTTATCTCCAGACTTTTGAGTTCGACCCAGATCGCCGGGCGCACCGCCTGCTCCGGGTTCACGGCCGGATCTCCCATGTAGTCGATCTCCCGATACGAGAAAACTTCGGCGAAGGACTTCAGATCCCGGCCGCTGGTCCGAAGCCACCACCAGGTATTGCCGTTCGCCCCCAGCGTGCTGCCATGATCCATGGCGTAACGGGTCGGCGTCGTCCCGCGGTACTCATACAGCTCTCCGGTAAGATAGGTCTCCACTTCCTCAATGGAAAGCAGGAAGACCCTGTCCTCCGTCTCCCCGGCCGCGCCGACATGGCTCTGCGGGTTTTCCGGGTTCGTCAGCCGCACAAGTTCAATCCCTGCCTGCTCCGCCGCATCGAAAGCGGTCGGCAGGAAGCTGCCGTTCAGCCAGGTTCGGATGTCAGACCCTTCCCAGGTCACATTTGCGTCTTTCTCGTGCGCTTTTCTGCAATCCAGGCAGTACCGGCTAAGAAGCAGTGCTTTCTCTCCGTCTATCGCAAGAACGACCCACTCTATCTTCTCTTTTCCGTTGGACGAGACCCCGTCCTGCTCATAATGACCGAAGGAAACCAGATCCCCCGGCTGAAGGATCATCGCTGGCGCTGTTTCTTCCGGGCTGCTTTCTTCCGGCAGCGATGTTTCCGGAATGCCAGACGGTTCCGGAACGCTTGTTGTCTCCCGGACCGTCGTTTCCAAAAACGGGCTTGTTTCTTCTGCCGCTGTCGTTTCAGGGGAAGCCGGCGTTTCCGGTACCGGGCTTGTCTCTGCGGCTTCCTCGGACGGATTCGCAAGAGACGCCGGAAGGGTCCGTGTTTCCGCCGGGATCGCCGCGGTGCTCGCGGCTGCTTCGCTCCTTGTTCCGGGCTCTTCCGTCAATGCCGGCTCTGATGCGGGAAGCGTATCCGCCGCCTCTGTCGTCGCGGCTTTCGTGCGGCTCTTCCTGGTCTCTTCCTCTGCACTGATGGTCGGAATATCAATGGAGCAGGCTGTCAGCGCCAGCAGCAGCCCTGTCAAAACCACGATGCAAATCCCCTTTTTCATGACGGCAACTCCCCTTCTCACCTGCCGGACGTAAGCAGGCCTTACAGACCTGCCCGCAGGCATCCGCCTCGTATGTTACCACAAAAGCAGCGTTTTTCTCAACTGTCCGCCAAATTTTTCCTACGAAAAAACGGCGTCCCCTGCCGAAACGGCCGGGACGCCGTTTGCCTTATTGTCAATGGATGCAGATCAGCTGATCTTCCGCCGTATGCTGCACTTCGGAGAGACCGCTCAGGCTCCGTCCCACAAAGTTTTGGGGGATGCCGGTATACGTGTATGCCGTATCCCCGACGATGAAAAACATCGCTGCATTGTGATTTGAAACGATCCGCATCGGCGCCGCCTCCGAAGACAGGCTGCTCATCGCCTCCAGCATGTCGAAGATGATCATATCGGGGTCGGCCTCGCGCTTCAGCTCCTGCAGCGTAATGTTTCCGTTGTTCCAGTGGTCCACGCTGACATAGCTCACGATCCGGCCGTTCTCCGTAAACGGGATGATATACCGTTCGATCCAGCTGCCGCTCTGCGGCGCCTTTTCAAAGCCATAGATTTTGATCGCTCTGGCGCAGTCCTCTTCCGAATAGACGCTCAGCACCTTCTCCCGCATCTCTTCGCTCATGGGCGCGGTGACCACGTACCAGGCCTCAAATTTCCACCGGGACGGTTTTGCAAATTCCTTCAGCTCGTACACCCGGCCGGCCATATAGGCCGTATCGCCCTCTTCCCGCGTCCGGATCAGCCCCATCGCGGATTCCGCGATGTCTTGATCCAGCTGAGATAAAAACGTCTCCTGCTGAAGCAGCGTCTGGATCGCCCGCAGCCGGTACCAGGAGGCCTCATCTTTCACCTTTAAATGACCCGGCGTGACGGTATACATGACGTAGTATTCCATCATTTTCAGGTACAGGGTCCAGCCGGCGTCGTCCCGCTTTTCCAGCTCCCAGATGCCGTTCAGCTTTTCCCTCCATTCCTCAAAGGGCCCCCAGACCCCGGAGCCGCTCTGGATATGGCTCTGCCAGAGGCAGTCTTTTTTGAGGATCACGTCGATCAGCTGATCCGTCGGCAGCTGCAGTTCTTCCGGCGTCAGCTGCGAGATGTCCCAGTCCGCCGCCTCTGCCTTGGTGGCCGGCGGATTTTTCACGATCAGCCAGACGATGACCAGACAGGCGGCCAGCGAAGCCACGCCGATCAGCGGCCAAATACGCTTCAGGATGCCTTTTTTCTCCCCACCGTCCGCACCTTTCGGCGCCGTTTTATCCAGGATCTCCTCGTCTATCTGATCCATGGCCTCCAGCAGGTCCCGGCTATTCATGCCACATTCCCTCCTCTTCCAGCTTGCTTTTCAGCTTTTTCCGAAGGCGGTACAGGATGACCTTACAGTTGGCTGCCGACACGGAGCACTCTTTCGCCGTTTCCGCGACCGACAGGAAATACCAGTAGCGGAGCAGAAAGACCCGCTGTTCCGTTTCGTTCAGGGAAGCGGCAAAGCGGCGGATCAGATCCTTTAGATCCAAGCGCTCGTCCCAGCTTCGTCCGTCCTGCGCGGCATCGGGCAGCGATTCTTCCAGTTCTTCCATCGCCAGAGCGGCTTCGCCGCCGCCCCGTTTTTCACTGTTTCGCGTATCCAGCCTGTCCAGCGCCTTATGCCGGCAGATCACAGACAGATAAGCCTTCAAAGAGCGGGGCTCCTGCGGCGGGATCGTCTCCCAGGCTGCCAGGAGCGTATCGTTGACGACTTCCTCGGCGTCCTGCGGATCCCCCAGGATGCGCCGGGCAAGCGCCGTTAAGAACGCGCCGTATTCTGTCTGAACGGTTTCCAGCGCTTCTTCCTTTCGCTCTGTCAGCAGCTGTACGATCTGTCCGTCTGTCATAAGGCCTGACCTCCTTCTGTCCTGGTAGACGGAACCGTGCGGACTCAGGTTACAAAGATCAGTTTTCCAGATATGGCAGCAAAACGTCCAGCACCCGATCGTACCCGTCGCCGAACATGTGCAGGTCATAGCCGGCATAGGCTTTTTTCAGGAAGCCGTTTTCGTCCGTGATCGGTTCGTTCGCGTCGATATACGCCGCTCCGGTCTCTGCCGCCAGCTGCCGGACCGCTTCATTCGCTGCCGCGATCCGTTCCTTCGTGCGCCATTTCAGAACTGCCTCGATGCTTACATGTCCCTTTGCGGCCTCGGGACAGACGGGATAGTACGCCATGAGGTACAGCCTGGCTTCGGGCAGCTGCTCCCGGATCCCCGCAAGGATCTGCCGGTAGCGGCCGATCATCTCCGCCTCGACGTAATCCGGCCCGTTCATGTCGTTCGTTCCGATGTTGAGGAAGATCTTCGAGGGCCTTAGCTGACAGACGCAGACGTCCATGTTTTCCAGCAGCTCTGTGGTCGTAAAGCCGCTGATCCCGCGGTTGTAGACGGCCAGCGGCAGACGGATCCCTCTGTTCTCCAGCAGCTCGTGGATGGGAAACTGCTCCATCAGACTGCTGCCGGCCAGAAGGATCTGCCCCGGACGGGTCAGCGGATTTAAGTGCCGGTAGCGTTCCAGCACTTTTTTCTTTTCTTTTTCCGCGCGTATCACGAACAGGCTGCGGATATAAGCGTCCTGCTCTGTCTGAACCGGCCTTTCCATAAACTTTTTCTTTCCATCCGTTAACTTTTTTTTTTCGCGCGCCGCCTTACGGCCTGACCCAGCCCTTTTCCAGCGCGCGGTCCAGGCTCGCTTCGATCCATTCATAGACACGCGGCATGAATTCCCGGATCGGCGCCATGCGTCTTTCCACGTCCGCCCGGTCGACCTGTCCTTCCACCCAGGTGTGGCCGTCGGTCAGCGCATTGTGATAGAAGGGCTGCAGACGGTCCATGCAGGCCGCATATTTCGCGTCGTCCGTCTCCATGGCGTCGAATTCCTCCCAGAGCGCACGCAGATGCGCCCCCTGCTCTTCGGGCAGCAGCGCGTAGAGCTTATCGGCGGCAGCCGCTTCCCGGGCCGCCTTGTCCCGGTTGCCCGCCGCGTCGTAGGCGAAGGTGTCGCCCGCGTAGATCTCGATCAGGTCGTGGACCACGCACAGCTGCACCGCCCGGCCGATATCGACCGGCCGCAGGGCGTACTCCGAAAAGAGCATCGCCATCACCGCGATATGCCAGGAATGCTCCGCGTCGTTCTCGCGGCGGCTCTTGTCCATCAGGACCGTGCGCCGCAGCACGGACGTCATCTTATCGATCTCCGCGGTGAACGCCAGCTGCCGGTCCAGCCGTTCGCTGCCGCTGGGAACAAAGTCTTCTCGTCCCATCTTCGTCTCCTTTCCTGCCTGCGGACAGCTATCGCTTCAGATACGCCGACGAAACCGGAAACTCGAAATAGGTCTCCGGATACGGTTCGTCCTGTAACGAAAAATGCCACCACTCGCAGCTGATCGGCTTGAAGCCGTTGCGGACCATGACCTCCTGCAACAGCATGCGGTTGTCGAACTGCTCCTGCGTGACGCCCTTGTAGTCCGGATGCGAGGCCTCGCTGAAAAGGTCGAAGGGGCTGCCCATGTCGAGTTCCTTTCCGCTCCGCATGTCCAAAAGCGTCAAGTCCACCGCGCTGCCGCGGCTGTGGCTGGAGCGTCTCGAGATGTAGCCCCGCTCGAAAAGCGCCTGCTTGGGCAGATCCGGGTAGAAATACGGCTTCATCCGGACGTCCAGATCCTCGATCCCCCAGAGCACGAAGTGTCTGACGGCGCAGGCCGGCCGGTAGGCATCGTAAATTTTCAGGCGGTAGCCGTGGACGTTCATCTCCCCGCTGACGGCCTTTAACGCGCGGGCCGCCTCCACGGTCAGCAGCGCGCAGGGTTCCTCGTAGCCGTCGATCCGGTCCCCGATAAAGTTGTAGGTGGAATAATAACGGATCTCCTGCACGATCTGGGGCACGGCGTCCGCCAAAAGCACGAAGCCGGAGGGATCCATGGTGATATCGTTTCTGTAAACTGCCTGCATCTGTGCGTCTCCTCAGAGCGAAAGCTCCTTCGCGCAGGGAAAGCCGTAAGCACTCTCGGCGCTCTGCACCGCGCGGAGGATCGCCTCGCTGACCACCTCCGCCGCCAGCGTGCCCACCGCCTCCTGGTCCGCCTGCACGTCCCCGACGGAGAGGGCGTAAATGCTGTCGCCGTCATAGGAGGTGTGCACGGGGCGGATGGCGCGGGCAAAGCCGTCATGAGCCATCCCCGCGATCTTGCAGAGGGCGGGTTTTTCAAAATATGCGTTCGTGATGACAACGCCGAGCGTGGTGTTGGAGGTGAAGCGGTTTTCCACCGGCGGGACGGACTCCCGCAGAACTTCGGAGGTGGAGGCAAGGTGCATGCCGTCTTCGGAACGAAGCCCCGCGATCTGCCGGCCTGTCTCCGGGTCAAAGACATCGCCGAGGGCATTCACGGCGACGACCGCGCCGACCTTCAGGCCGTGGGTCTCGATCGCACAGCTTCCGATACCGCTCTTCATGCAGCGTTCCATGCCGCGGATCTTCCCGACAGTCGCACCGCAGCCGGCACCGAAATTGCCGTCACGGTAGTTCGGTGCTTCCAGGGCGAGGCGGGCGGCCTCACGGCCCATTGCGGCGTCCGGACGGGTAAAACTGTCGCCCACGGTCAGGTCGAAGAGGTCCGACTGTGCGACGAGCGGGACTTTTGTCACGCCCACGTCGAAGCCGATGCCGCGTTCTTCCAGAAGATGCATGACGCCGCCGGCCGCATCGAGGCCGAAGGCGCTGCCGCCGCCCAGGACGACCGCGTGGATCGTCTCCGCCGCCGTGAGGGGATCGAGCAGTCCGCTTTCCCGTGAGGCGGGACCGCCTCCGCGCACGTCAAGACC
>JAEEUR010000107.1 GCA_016290595.1 Lachnospiraceae bacterium
CCACGGCGAGCCCATGGCGATCCCCTTCGATACCCTGGGCATCGCGGCGGCGGAGCTGGCGGGCATCTCGGAGCGCCGCATCGAGCGGATGGTGAACGCCCAGCTTTCGAACGGCTTAACGCCCTTCCTGACCAAGGAAGCCGGTGTCAACTCCGGCTTCATGATCGTGCAGTACGCGGCCGCGTCCATGGTCTCGGAGAACAAGATCTACGCGCACCCGGCCTGCGTGGACTCGATCCCGTCTTCGGCGGGGCAGGAGGACTTTGTCTCCATGGGGACCACCTCGGCCCGCACGGCGGCGATGATCGTGGAAAACCTGTACCACGTGCTGGCGGATGAGCTCCTGACCGCCTGCCAGGGCATCGACGTACGGCGCGCGCTGAACACGCACGGCCAGGGCATCACGGCGCTGCACCAGAAGATCTACGACAAAGTCCGCGAGACCATCCCGACCTACGAGAAGGACCGCGAGATCTGGCCGGACATCCGCGAAGCGGAGAGGATCGTCAGGAGCGGCGTGCTGCTGGAGCTGCAGAAAGAAGTATTTCCGTACGCAGATATGGGAATGTATTAAGTGCCGGAATAATAAAAAACAGGACCAAAGGGACAAATCCTTCTGGTCCTGTTTTTTGTTATAGCAGCGGGATCTCACGCGGGTTCCGGGGTCCCGGCCTCCCGGAAGGCAAGAGAGAAGTACCACTCAAGACCGTCGGATAAGGTCAGGCTGGCGAAAGCTTTTTCGGTGGCGAAAAGGACCAGCGTTCCGTCCGCTTCCCGGTATCCGCTTTCGATGCCCTGCATCGCCAGCTCTTCGGCGGCTCCCCGGCAGACCTGTTCGCGCGCCCGCCTCAGAGCCGCGTCATACGCCAGCTGCGCCGTATTCGGCTGCGGCGTCATCATCGCTTCCCAGAGCTTATCCTCCAGGAAAACGCCGTCCTGAATGTAGATATCCAGCAGTTCGCCATAGAAAGCAACTCTTTCTTCATACAGGCTGCGGGCCCATGTCTCACCGATCGGCGCGGTGCCATCGACCAGCGCTTCGCCGTATTTCAGCAAGTCGCCCTCTTTTGTCAGCTGCGCAAGCTTTTCGGGCAGCATTCGTTCTTCCCGGGCTTCCGCCTCATACTCAGCCAGCGTTTTCCCGTCGATCACCAGCTGATCGTCGACGATGGGAAAGGCCGCGATGGCGAAAACGGTGCCATCCGGCTGTTCTTCCAGCGCCTGCGCCAGCGTATAAGCGACCTGCTTGCCGTTCCAGGGCTCATAGGAGGCCGGATCGACCCCGAAAGACGCACCGTCCGCCCAGATGACGGTGACCGGCGGCGCTGCGGTGGTTTCTTTCGGCGGCGTGCTTTCTGCCGGCGGCGTGGGAATGGCGGACGGATCCGGCGCGGTGTCGTTCCCTGCGGTCGGGGGCGTGAATCCGGGCAGCGTCGTGACGGGAAGCGTTTCCTGCGGCGCCGGCTGGGTGTCGGTGTTATCTGCGGGCAGCGGCTGCGGCGCCGCCTGCGTGGAAGATCCTTCCCGGCTGTCCCCGCTTTCCTGTGCGCTTGCCGCAGAAGCCGGACCTATCGGGGTGGCCGTCATGATCGACGGATCCACTCGGTTCTGCTTCCCAAGTCCGAATACCAGCAGCCAGGCAGCGGCCAGCACGCAGACGAGCCCGCCCGCTTTGATCAGAGTGTTTCTTTTCTTTTTCTGCGCCGCCAGGTACTGATCCCGGCGCTCCAGCAGTTCTTCCGTGATCTTATGATAAGTCTTCATATTCAAAGCCCTCCTTTTCCAGTTCAGACTTCAGGGCGGCTTTCGCACGGTACACGAGATTTTTCATCTGACGCGGCGACTTCTTCATGACGCGGCCGGCTTCGGCAGGAGAGAGCTCTTCAAAGAAAAGCAGCCATAAAACCTGCCGGTAGTCCGGCGCCAGCGTCTTTAAAGCCCGGTGCACGGCGATCTTTTGCTCTTCCTTCAGAAACGACTGCTCCAGATCCGTCACGTCGGCGAGGTCTGCGGCGGCGTCCTCGTAGGAGAGCGGCGCCGTTCTCGCCTGATGCCGCAGGTGGTCGAGCGCGATGTTCCGCGCGACCGTATACAGCCAGGTCTTAAAGCCGGACTCCGGCTGAAAACGCGGCTTCCGGGTGATCAGGCGGAAGAAGGTCTCCTGCATAAGCTCCTCGGCCGTGCTGAAATCGCCGACGAAGCCGAGCAGGAAGAAGATCAGGCCGTCTTTGCAGTCCCGTACGATTTCCTCTAAACCCTTATCATCCCCGTCAAGGAAACGGCGGTAGCTGCAGGCACCGTTATCCATTGACCGACTCCTTTCTTCTCATGGGCGGCGCATGCTCCGCCCTGTCTCGGAAGGGGAAGCAAAGCCCCTTCACCGCTTAAACGGACGGCGGCGCAAAAAGTCTCACCGCGCGCCTGTTTGGGAGGACTTTTTTTCGTTTTTATGGTACAATAAAATCCGAAGAGTGTCAAAAGAAAGAGGCGGTTTCGATGCGGACCCGCCGGAAAAGGAACAGGAGAGGGCTATGTATATCTGGACCGGGATCGACGTGGATGATCAGCTGGCCGGCATCCGGGAGAAGGTGCGGCAGCTGGAAAGGGAGCTGGGAGTGACGAACTCCAATCTGACGCTGCCCTTTCACATCTCGCTGAAAATGTCCTTTGAAATGGATGAGGCCCGCGCGGCTGAGGTCGTTGACACCCTGGAGACGTTTTACCGGAAGCTGCAGCCTTTCGAGATCCCCGTTTCCGGCGTTGAATATCACACAACGATCGCGTGGATCCGCATGAAAGAGAATGAAACGCTGAACCGCATCCACAACGGATTGAACGACCTGCTTGCGGAGCGCTTCGGCGTGGGTCTGCACGAATACGACCGGGACTTCCTTTTCCATACGACGCTGTGCATGGATGAAGAGGCAGACCTCGTCCGCCGCTTCTACGAAGCGCTGAAGGACGAGCCGCTGCCGGCCGTGCTGAAGGCGGAGCCTTTCCTGATCGGTGCCTCCCCGAGCGGGGCGCTGGGAACCTACCGGGTGGTGAGAAAAGTATGAAACGAAGAATTCTGACGATTATTGTAACGGTCTGCCTGCTGCTTTCCGCCTGCGGGCCGCAGCCCGCGCCGACGGAAACGGCGGCGCCTCCGTCCAAAAGCACGGCAGCCCAGACGCCTGCGCCTACGGCAGCCGATCCGGCCGAGACCACCGCGCTGGGCAACGAATACGTGCACACCGGCGGCCGGGACGCCGTCGGGGAAAACGGCGTGGTCGCGACGGGCCGTGAGGACGCGACGCAGATCGGCATCGATATCCTGAAGGCCGGCGGCAACGCGATCGACGCGGCGGTCGCCATCGGCTTCGCCCTGGGCGTGTCCGAGCAGCAGTCCTCCGGTATCGGCGGGGGCGGCTTCATGACCGTGCGCTTCGCCCAGACCGGCGAGGCGGTCTTTATCGATTTCCGGGATATTTCCGGAGCAGGCGCGCGGCTGGACCTGTACGAGGTGCTGGAAAACGGGCAGGTAAAGGATCAGGCCAACAAGATCGGCGCGCTTTCGGTAGCGGTGCCCGGCGAAGTCAAGGGCATGCTGTACGCGCTGGAGACCTACGGCACCATGGACCGGCAGACCGTTATGCAGCCGGCCATCGACATGGCGGAGAACGGCTTCGAGGTCTCGAAGATCACGAGCCGCGACATCAAGGACGCCTACCGGCAGATCCTGGCCTGTCCCGCGACGGCGGCCATCTATCTGGATCCGGACGAGATGCCCTGGGAGATGGGGACCGTGATCACGAACCCGGATCTGGCCGAAACTTTACGGCTGATCGCCGCGCAGGGCGAGGAGGTCTTCTATAAGGGCGAGATCGCGCGGAAGATCGTGGACGCCGTGCAGGCGGCGGGCGGCTACCTCACCATGGAGGACTTCGCGAACTACGAGATCCACGTGACGGAGGCCGTGCACGGGACCTACCGCGGCTGCGACATCTACTCCTCGAACCTCCCGTCCTCCGGCGGCTCCATCATCATCGAGATGCTGAACATCCTCGAGAACTTCGACGTCGGCGCAATGGATCCGGAGAGCGCGGAATACTTCCACCTGCTCTCGGAGGTCATGAAGCTGGGCTTCGCCGACCGCAGCAAGTACATGGGCGATCCGAAGTACGTGGACGTGCCGGTGGAAGGAATCATCAGCAAGGAATACGCCAAAGCGCAGGCGGCACGCATCGATATGGCGAAGGCCGGCGAATACGCGGCCGGCGATCCCTGGGCCTTCGAGTCCGAATCCACCACCTCGTATTCGATCCTGGATAAGGCGGGCAACATGGTGACGGTCACCAAGACCGTGGACGCGACCTTCGCTTCCGGCATGGTGGCGGCGGGCACGGGCATCCTTTTAAACGACACGCTGGTGGATTTCTCGCTGGATCCCGAAAGCCCGAACGTGCTGGGCCCGAACAAGCGGCCCTTAAGCTCCATGAGCCCGACCCTGGTCTTAAAGGACGGGCAGCCGCTCATCGCGCTCGGCGCGCCGGGCACCACGCGGATCATCACCGGCGTGATGCAGGTCATCACGAAGGTGATCGACCACGGCATGGATATTCAGGACGCGATCGACGCGGTGCGCATGCACGACGATTTCGGGACGCTGATCCTGGAGCGGCGCGTGCCGGAGAGCGTGATCGAGGCGCTGGAGGCCATGGGCCACAAGCTGAATACCGGTGAGGAATGGTTCACCTTCCCCTGCGTGCAGGCCTGCGAGCGGAAGGCCGACGGGACCTTAAAAGGCGCCGCCGATCCCCGCCGCGACGGCAAAGCGATGGGTTATTAAACGATGAAACAATATAAAAACTATATTTTCGACCTTTACGGTACGCTCGCCGATATCCGCACAGACGAGTGCGATCCGCTGCTTTGGCTGCGCTTCCGGCTCTGGATGGCCGAACACGGCGCTCTGTACGAGAGCCCGGACGCCCTGCGCACGGCCTATCTTTCCGCCTGCGCCGAAAAGCAGGCGGCGGACCCCGATCCGCTCTACGAGCTGGAACTGAGGGACGTCTTCCGGGAGCTGTTCGCGCAGAAGGGCGTCGCAGCCGGCGACGGCCTCATCGCACCCACCGCCGTCTTTTTCCGCATCCAGTCCACGAAAAAGCTGAAGCTGTACCCCTGGGTGCGGCCTGCTTTTAAGCAGCTGCGCGCCGCCGGGAAAAAGATCTTCCTGCTCAGCAACGCCCAGGCCTGCTTTACGGAGCCGGAGCTCAAGGCGCTCGGCCTTTCGGACGCTTTCGACGGCATCGTTCTTTCCTCGGATGCGCATATCAAAAAGCCCTCCCCGAAGATCATGGAAGAGCTCTTAAAAACGTACGGTTTATCGATTCCGGACTGTCTGATGACGGGCAACGACTTAACGAGCGATATCGCCGTGGCAAAGGCTTTCGGTATGGACAGCCTGTATCTGCAGACGGAGACCTCCGGCCCGTACGATCCCGCCAAAGCCGGCCCGTACAGGCTGCTGGACGGGGACTGGACGAAGCTGCCCGCCCTGCTCGGCGTTCCCGTCTTATGACTTCTTTTCCTGCGTATCCAGGCTGCTGCCGAACACGAAGAAGCGCTGGTACAGAAACTCGGTGATCAGGTTCAGCGCCATGTTGACGCCGGTCGCGATATACTCGTTCCAGCCCCACTGCGTGGTGTAGACGTGCTCCAGCCAGGAGGTGAGCGGGGTGAAGACCGCATAGTAGGCGGCCACTTTCAGCATCGCGACGGGCACGTTCGCGGCGGATTTGAAGGTGAATTTGCGGTTTAAAGTGAAATTCCACAGCACCGACAGCACCAGGGCAATCATATAGCTGAGCCAGTAAGGCCAGTGCAGCGTTTCATTTAAAAGCGCAAAGCTGCTGATCTCGATGAGCCCCGCGCTTGCGGAAAAGAGCACGAATTTGACGACGCGGAAGAACTCCGCGTTTTTCTTTTCTGATTTTTCTTCCGGAAGAGCGGATTCCGCAGCCTGAACCGCGGCTGTTTCCTGATTCGGTTTGTGTTCAATGCCTTCGT
>JAEEUR010000028.1 GCA_016290595.1 Lachnospiraceae bacterium
ATGCTGATCTCCTCAATTTTCCTTTCAGTCCCAAAAATAACAGAAGACTAAGACCTTCACGGCCTTAGTCTTCTGTTCCTCAGCTGCGGGCTCATTGTTCTTTAAACCGTACTTGCGGTTGAACTGCTCGATCCGTCCGCGGGCGGCTACTGCCTTCTGCTGACCGGTGTAGAACGGGTGGCACTTGGAGCAGATCTCAACGTGGATCTCCGGCTTGGTGGAGCCGGTCACGAATTCGTTGCCGCAGTTGCAAGTGACCTTGGCCTGATAGTACTTCGGATGAATTTTCTCCTGCATGATATCCCTCTTCGATTCCCAGACCAGACGGGGGTTCGTCTGTCCGATATTGGCTGTTATTTCCGAAAACAGCTTGATTACTATAGCACAGGCTTTTCCCGAATGCAAGCGGAAAAATCAATTTTTCGCAGAGTTTTTTCGTGTTTTTTTTACCGTTCCGGACGCATTCCCGGTGCTTTCAGTCCCGGACGTGGGCTTTGGCGTGCTCCAGCCAGCGTGACCGGGTGTAAAGCACGATCATGGCCGTCAGGCTCAGCACCCAGGAGACCGGATAGGACCAGGTGATGCCGTCCAGCGAATTCCAGACCGGCACTACGAAGGAGATCCAGAGGATACGCACCAGGCAGATCCCGATGATCACGATGACCGTCGGCCTGAAGGTCTCTCCCACGCCCCGCAGAATGCCGGACAGGACGTCTATCACGGCATAGCAGACGTAGAAAGGCATCGTGATCCAGGCGACGTGATACGCCGTCTCGATTACCTCCGGATCGTCCGAGAAAAGATGCAGCAGCTGACGGCCGAAGCCCAGAAGCGCGGCGGACAGAAAAAGCGCGATGCCGCAGTTCAGGAACAGGCCTACCTTCAGGCTTTTCTTCAGACGTTCGTACTTTCCGGCGCCGAAGCACTGGCCGGAAAAGGCGCAGACCGCGATGTTGAAGGCGTTCGTGGAGACCCAGAAGGCGCCGCCCAGCTTTCCTTCCGCAGTCCAGCCCGCCACGACCGTAGCCCCCAGGCCGTTGACCGCCGCCTGGATGATCATGTTGGAAACGGAATACATGCTGGATTGGATCCCGGAGGGAAGGCCTATCTGCAGTGTCCGCGTCAGGGACGGCCAGTCGATCCCGATCCTGCGGAACTCGAAACGGAAGCTGTCCCTGGAACGGATCAGCACCCACATCGACATCACGGCGCTGGCGAGCTGGGACAGAACGGTGCCGAGAGCGACGCCGGCAACACCCATGTGCAGCACGGCGACGAACAAAAGGTTCAGGCCGATATTCAGGAAGAAGCAGACGATCAGGAAATAAAGCGGATGGCGGGAATCTCCCACGGCCCGGAGGACGCCGGAGGCGATGTTATAGATCAGCAGGGGGATCGCTCCGAGGAAGTATATCCGCATGTAGATGACGGCCAGCGGAAGGATCTCCGGCGGCGTGTTCATCTTCGTTAAGGCCCAGGGCGTGATCAGGTAACCGAATACGGTCAGGAAGATCCCGGCCAGAAAGTAGAAACTGATGACCGTGTGCACCGTCATGCCCATGCGCCGTTCGTCCTTCGAACCGAAGAGCTGGGAGATCACGACCGACGAGCCGGAAGCCAGTCCCACCACGAATCCGACGATCAGGTTGATCAGGACGGCCGTCGCGCCGCCGACCGCGCCAAGCGCGTAGGTCCCTTCATATTTTCCGATAACGATGGCGTCGACGGTGTTGTAGAGCTGCTGCAGCAGCATTCCAAACAGGATCGGAAAGAAAAACTGCATCAGCCTTCCCGCGATGGGGCCCTCCGTCATATCGATCGATTTATTGTTAGCAGTCATCTTTTTCAGTACCCGGGATCATGACAGCTTCCGGATCACAGCCTCCGCGCATTTTAAACCGTCCACCGCCGCCGAGGTGATGCCGCCCGCATAGCCGGCGCCTTCGCCGCAGGGATAGAGACCTTTTATATTGCTCTCTCCGGCCGTATCGCGAAGGATCCGCACCGGTGAGGAGGTTCGGCTTTCCACGCCGCAGAGCAGCGCGTCAGGCAGGGCATAGCCCGGCATCTTCCGGTCAAAGTGTGGCATCGCTTCCCGCAAAGACCCGGAGATCAGCTCAGGCAGAATACCGCAGAGTTCAGCCGGGGCGAAAGCGCCGCGGACGGCAGGCGCAACGCTGCCGGGATCCGTACGGAAACGCGCGGCCGCAAAATCCTCCCAGCGCTGGGTCGGAACGGCGCCGCCGGCAGCCAGATAAGCAGCCCGCTCAAGCCTTTCCTGCTCCTCCATGCCGCCGAAAAGACCCCCGGCAAAATCGGAAGGATTCAGCTGCACCACCAGCGCGGAATTGGCGTTCTCTCCGGCCCGGTCGGCGTAGCTCATGCCGTTGACGCAGAGCCGGCGGGGCTCGCTGGAAGCGTTCACCACGTAGCCGCCCGGACACATGCAGAAGGAAAAGACGCCGCGGCCTTCCTTCGTACGGGCCGTCAGTTTATAATCCGCCGGCGGCAGATAGTCAAATTCGCCGCCGTACTGGATCCTGTCGATCAGTTTCTGCGGATGCTGGATGCGCAGCCCCATCGCAAAGCCCTTGGCTTCCATCTTAACGCCCTGCGCATAAAGGGTCCGGATCAGCTCCCGCGCACTGTGGCCGGGTGCCATGATCACGGCGTCGGCCGGCAGAATTGCCTCCCGTCCTCTGAGCAGATCCTCCGTTTTCAGGCCGCATACCGCCCCGTTTTCCGTGACCAGTTCTTTTACACGGCAGTGATACCGGATCTGAGCGCCGTCCCGCAAGATCTCCTCCCGGAGGCCTTTCACGACCCGCTCCAGCACGTCGGTTCCCAGATGCGGCTTCGCGTCGGAAAGGATTAACGGATCCGCGCCGGCTTCGACCATCTTCTGGAGCATGTATTCGATGCGGCCATCAGGATCGCGGATCCCGGTGTTCAGCTTTCCGTCGGAGAAAGTCCCGGCACCGCCTTCGCCGAACTGCACGTTGGAATACGGCTTTAAGGCCGCTCCGCTCCAGAAGGAGGATACGTCCTTTTTTCTCTCTTCCACGGGCGCTCCCTGCTCCAGCAGCAGCGGTTTGATTCCCGCCTTTGCCAGTGACAGCGCGGCAAAAAGTCCGGCCGGACCGGCGCCGACGACGATGACGTTCCGTTCGCCGCTTCCGTTCCAGGCCGGCGGTTCATATCGGGCAGCCTGCACGCTTTCCGCCTGCAGACGGCGGTGCGAGCGCAGCCAGGACTCCTCCTTCCGGCTGTTTCCCAGTTCGCATTCCACGGAGAACACGTAGAACAGACACGGTTTTTCCCGTGCGTCCAGCGAGCGCCTGATCACACGGGCACTGCGGCTGCGGTCCGGCAGCAGCGCATCAAGACGCTTTTTCAGCGCTTCCTGCACTTCCTGTTCCGGTCCGGCCGGGATCTTTATCTGATGGATCCGAAGCATGAAACCTCCTGAAAACCGTCAACACGCGCCCGCCGCGCGGCATGACAAAACCGCCCGCTTATTTATGTTCCCCTATGATCTTTTCCATCCAGATCATGTTGTACCATCGCCCGAATTTGTATCCGCAGCGATGAAACTCCCCCACTTTGGCATAGCCCATATGCCGGTGGAACGCCTCGCTGTTCTTCGTCAGATATTCATCCTCTTCGATCGGGTCCCCGATACAGGCATACAGGTTGATGATCCCCTGTTTTCGAAGCGCCTCTTCCAGCGCTTCATACAGAGCTCTGCCGTAACCCTTTCCCTTAGCCTTGCGGTCCACGTAGACCGTCACCTCGCAGGAATGGTCATACGCTGCGCGTCCCTTAAAGACGCCGGCGTAGGCGTAGCCCACAATGACGCCGTCCTCTTCCGCTACCAGATACGGATACTTTTCCAGTATGTGCGCGATCCGCCGCCTGAATTCTTCCGGGGACGGAACGTCGTACTCAAAGGAGATCGCCGATTTCTCGACGTAATACGCGTAGATCTCCAGAAGTCTTCCGGCATCCTTTTCCGTAGCACTGCGGATATGCATCCTTCTTCCTTCCCTTTCCGTGTCTGACCAGGCATTCCCCGATGACGGCCTTTATTTATGGTACGGCTCCCCTCTTGCGATGCGGAAGCTCCGGTAGATCTGCTCCAGCAGGATCACGCGCATCAGCTGGTGCGGGAAGGTCAGCTTCGAAAAACTGATCTTCTCGTCTGCCCGGCTAAGGACTGCGTCCGAAAGGCCCAGCGACCCGCCGATGATAAAGACCAGATGGCTGCTGCCGGCCAGCGTCAGCTCCGACAGATGCTTCGATAGCCCCAAAGAATCGTAAGCCTTCCCATCGATGGCCAGGGCGATAACCCGCGCGCCGGACGGAATCTTTGCCAAAATACGTTCGCTTTCTTTTTCTTTGATCTGCGCTTCCTGCCGCGGCGAAGCATTTTCCGGCGTCGGTTCGTCCTCCGCCTCAATAATGCTCAGCTCGCAGTAGCGCGACAGCCGTTTCGCATACTCACGGACAGCTTCCGTATAAAATTTTTCCTTGATTTTTCCTACCGCCAGAACGGTGATCTTCATAGCTGTCCCCCTGCCGCGGCCTTCCGAGGCTCCGCGTCGTGATCTGTTCCTATAATCTACCACAGTTCCGTTATTTTTTCCACCTTATGAGTATGAACATTTGCCGTTTCCGTCATATTTCCATCTCGCACAACCGCCGCTTTTGTGCTATACTCTCGGCATCAAAAGAAAGGAGCCCGCTATGAGCCGCATCCTGAAAGCCGAAGAAAGACATATTCCCGAACTGCTGCGTCTGCTGGTACAGGTGAATATGGTGCACCACGAAGGCCGGCCGGATCTTTTCAAGGGGCCGACTACGAAGTACGATGCGGACGGGCTTAAGAAGCTTCTCGCCTCCCCGGATCACCGGATCTTCGTCTGTGAGGAGGACGGCGCCGTGCTCGGCTACGCGATGTGCGAACTTGAGATCACGGAAGAAACGCGCCTGCTGCAGCCGCTCAGAACGCTGTATATCGACGATATCTGCGTAGATGAAGCCGTGCGCCGCCGGCACGTCGGACAGGCGCTGTTCGGGCGGGTCAGAGAAGAAGCCGCCGCCCTTGACTGCGGCCGCGTCACGCTGAACGTCTGGGAGCTCAATGCCGGCGCGCGCCGCTTCTACGAATCCCTCGGAATGCTTCCCTTAAAGACGACCATGGAACTGCGCCTCGGCGCTGAAAGATAAAGGAGGAACACATGCCTCAGTTTCACAGTACAAACAATTACGTCGCGTCCCCGGAGCTGATCGGCGCCGTCAACATCGCCATGACGCTGGAAAAGCCGCTTCTGATCAAAGGCGAGCCCGGCACAGGCAAGACCATGCTGGCCGAAGCCGTCGCAGACGCGCTCGGCCGCAGGCTCATCATCTGGAATATCAAATCCACCACCAAGGCGCAGGACGGGCTCTACGTTTACGACGTGGTGCAGCGCCTTTACGACAGCCAGTTCGGCGGCAAGGAGGTGGATAACATCGGGCAGTACATCAAGCTCGGCAAGCTCGGCGAAGCCTTCTCCAGCGAGCAGCCGGTGATCCTGCTGATCGACGAGATCGATAAGGCGGATCTGGAGTTCCCGAACGATCTTCTCTGGGAGCTGGACAAGATGGAGTTCTACATCCCGGAGACCAAGCAGACCGTCCGCGCGAAGCATCGCCCGGTGGTCATCATAACCTCCAACGCGGAAAAGGAGCTGCCGAACGCCTTCCTTCGCCGCTGCATCTTCCACTATATCGCCTTCCCGGATCAGGACCAGATGGAGAAGATCCTGCAGGTGCATTTCAGCAAGCTGGACGAGAAGCTCCTGCAGCAGGCCATGGAAGCCTTTTACTGGCTCCGCTCGATCGACGGGATCGAAAAGAAGCCTTCCACCTCCGAACTGGTCGACTGGGTGCGTGCGCTTACGGTTAGCGGGATTCCGGTCAGCCGGATCCGCAGGGAAATTCCCTTCGCGGGCGTTCTGCTGAAGAAGGATAAGGACCTCGCAACGATGGAGAGGCGGCTGAAGTAATACATTTATGTTTATTGCCTTCTTTTATCTCCTGAAGAATCACGGCTTCCAGGTCTCCCTGACCGAGTGGGTGACGCTGCTGGACGGCCTTCTGGCCGGCCTGCATCACTCCTCGCTGACCGGCTTTTATGACCTGTGCCGCGCCGTGCTCGTCAAATCCGAAGCGGACTACGATAAGTTCGACCGGATCTTTTTGGAGTACTTCAAAGGCATCCCCTTTGAGGACGAGCTGCCCGATGAGCTGATGCGCTGGCTTGAAAAGCCGCAGGACGTGCTGGATTCTTTCCGCGCTTTCCTGGCGGATCAGGGTTACCAGCCGAAGGAGATCGAGGAGATCCTGAAAATGTTCGAGGAGCGTTTAAAGGAGCAGACCGAGGAGCACAACGGCGGCTCCTACTGGATCGGTACAGGCGGCTACTCCAATTTCGGCCACAGCGGACACAGCCCTCAGGGCATCCGCGTGGGCGGCGTTTCCCGCTACCGCCGCGCTTTTCAGGTAGCCGGCGAGCGGCGCTTCCGCGACTTCCGGACGGACAACACGCTTGATACCCGCCAGTTCCAGATGGCCTTCCGCCTGCTGCGCCAGTATTCGGACCAGACCCTGGGCGACAAGACCGAATTCGACGTGGACGGCACCATCCACGATACGGCCGACAGCGGCGGCATGCTGAAAGTCAAATACCGCCGGCCCCGTACGAATACCGTAAAACTGCTGATGCTGATGGACTCCGGCGGCTCCATGGAATACTATTCGAGCCTCTGCTCGCGGCTCTTCCAGGCAGCGGAAAACTCCAACCATTTCAAGGAACTGCATATTTACTATTTCCACAACTGCGTGTACCGGAACCTTTATACCGACCCGCGTCTTTCCTGGTCGAAACGCGTTCCTACCGAGTGGGTGCTGAAGAATTTCGGCAGCGAATACAAGCTGATCATGGTCGGCGACGCCCTGATGGATATGTATGAGCTGCGCGGCAACGGCTACGGCTACTACTTCGAGAAGAACGAAAAGAGCGGCATGGACTGGCTGAAGCTCTTCCGCAAGCAGTATGATCACAGCATCTGGCTCAATCCCGAACCGGCGCCTCTGCCGAACGGCTACTGGGGCCAGAGCTATTTCCACATCGCCAAAGTCTTTCCGATGTATCCTCTCACGCTGGACGGCTTAAAAGAGGCCATGCACGCGCTTTTAGTGCAGCGGTAAGCCCCTTCTTTTCCGGAATCCGTACGCATTTCCTCCCTTTTTCTCATTTTACTTGCCAAAACTTCCGTAATTTGCTATAAGTGTATTTGTGGATTTATGCGTCCGCATCTTTCATGGTATATAGAAACTGGAAAGGAGAAAATTATGAAGAAGTTTTTATCGATCCTGCTCTGCACGGCTCTGATCCTGGGCCTTGCTGCCTGCGGATCCAAACAGCCTGAAACCGAAGCCCCCACCGAAGCTCCGAAGACGACCGAGGCGCCTCAGACGACGGAAGCGCCTACGGTAAAGCCTACCGATACGCCGGCCGAGACGACTGCCGCCCCCACGCAGCCGCCCGTTACCGAGCCTGCTCCGACCGAACCTCCGGTCACTGAACCCGCTCCCACCGAGCCTGCTCCGACCGAACCTCCGGTCACTGAACCTGCTCCCACCGAGCCTCCCGTGACTGAACCCGCTCCGACCGACCCCGTCTCCGGGCTTGATCCGAATGCCAAGCCGGAAGAGGTCTTCCAGGCGATGATCGAAAACGTGGCGAATATCGTCAGAGCCATCCGCCATCAGGAAGCCGAGCCGGTCCAGCTCTCTCTCTCCGCTTCCGGCGAAGGCAAGCTCACGCTCAGCTTCGATTTAAACGGCCAGATCGAAGAACTGGTCCTGGCTGCCGACGGCAGAGCCGAAGGGATCGTCGATACGGAAAAGGGTATCCATATCGCAGCGGAATACAGCGAAAACCTCAGCAGCCTGATCGTCATGTTCATGGGCGGCGAGGCCGAGACCAATACGGAAAAGATCGAGTATTACGTTGATTTTGAAAACAGCCGCAGCTATCAGATGACGGAAAGCGAAGGCCAGTGGTACTACAGCGACGTTGAGATCTACGACGATACCCCCGTCGAGACCGGCGAAGCGGACATCAACCTCATCTACCAGGAATACACCTTCGGGATCGAAGGCGATTATTACGTATTTGAAGGCCCGCTGAATATCGCGGGTCTGTCGGGCCAGACCGGCGAGGCAGCTTCCGAGACCATGAGTTCTCTGCCGCTGGATGCGCTGACCGTCAATTTCAAGCTCATGATCGACGGGCAGATGCGCCTGTGCGCCATCATTTTTGAGGCTGCGGAAACCTCGCTAAATCTCGGCGAAGCGCTGACGGAAGGCGTCGCCGGCGCGCTCAACACCTTGAAAGGCGAGATCCTTGTTTCATACGAGCCGGTCGAATACGTTCTTCCCGAGGAAGTAAAGGAAAATGCGATCGATATTTCCGAATACGATCCCTATGACGACAACGGCCACGCCTGGTCGAACAACAAATTCGTCACGGACAACGAGGTCCTCGTCGACAACGATGTTTTGACCATGACCGCCGTCAGCGTCGAAGACAGCTGGCTGGGCCTGAATCTGAACCTCCGCGTGGAAAACAAGGCGGATTACAAGATCGCCCTGGATTTCAAGGCCGTTTCCGTCAACGGCTATTCCTGCGACATCTTCGAGTATGAGACCGTCGAAAAGAACGAGACCTCTGAATTCACGGTCCAGCTCGACGAGGACGATCTGAATCTGATCGGCGTCAAGTCCATCGATGAAGTCAGGATCCTGTTCTCCGTCAGCAACAACGATAAATACGAAACGATCGGCCAGGAAAGCGCCGTCTTCTATCCGACCGGCCTGACAGCCGAAGAGATCGTTTATCCGGAACGCAAGTCCAATCCGAGAGAAAACGTGATCGTCGACAATGACGACGTCCTGATCATCTTTATCCAGGGCGAAAAGGATCCTTACTTCGGCTACGAGCTTCTCAGCTACGTGGAGAACAGAAGCGACAAGAATCTCGCACTGCGCTTTGAAAACGTCACCATAAACGATATCGAATACACCACTTACTGGAGTAACGATATCATGAGCGGCTTCAAGGGGTACTTCACGGATTACTTCTCCATCGATACGATCGAAGTCAGCGAAGTCACGAAGATCACGGCCTCTCTGGAGATCAGTGACGACGACGATTTCTGGGCGGATCCGATCGCGACACTGGGGATCATCTACGAGCCGTAAGCGGAAAAGACTGCAGCCTTTACGAACAGCAAAAGGCCGGGGCGGAAATACCGCCCCGGCTCTTTTCTTATCCGATTCCCTTATTCGTGCAAAAACTGCCGGCAGAGGTCCAGCAGATGCTGCAGCAGGATTTCTTCTCCGGGATAATCTGTCTTCCGGATCCAGACAGCTTCCTTTTCCCGCTTGAACCAGGTGACCTGCCGCTTGGCGTAATGACGTGAGGCCAGTTTGATCTGCCTGACGGCCTCCTCCTTCGTGCAGCTGCCGCGCAGAGATCCGGCCAGCTCCTTGTAGCCGATGCTCTGCATGGCGGTGGCGTCAGCCGGGATCCCCTGTGAAAGAAGACGTTCCGTTTCCTCCTCCAGCCCCTCTTCCATCATCCGATCCACACGCTTTTCAATGCGCCTGTACAGCTCCGCCCGGGGCAGATCCAGTACGAGATACAGGACCCGGTAGGGGCTTTCCTGCTCTCCCTGCGCCTCGTTCAGAAACGAGATGGGCTTTCCCGTCTCCTCAAAATACTCCAGCGCCCGAATCACGCGCTTGATATTGTTCGGATGGATGGCAGCGGCCGAGGCGGGATCGACGTCCTTAAGACGCCGGTGCAGAGCTTCCGCGCCTTCCGTTTCAGCCGTCCGGCGGTATTTATCCCTGAGCGGGCTGTCTTCCGTTTTTTCGGAGAAGTCCAGATCTTTCAGCAGCGCCTGAATGTAAAAGCCGGTGCCGCCGACGATCAGCGGGATCTTCCCGCGGGAATGGATCCCGCGAACGGTCTCCCGGGCAAGGCTGACGTAACGGGCTATGCTGAAATTCTCGGACGGATCCGCCACGTCTATCATATGGTGCGGCACCCGCGCGCGTTCGGAAGGAGAAGCTTTGGCGGTTCCGATATCCATGCCGCGGTAGACCTGCATGGAATCCGCACTGACGATCTCCGCGTCAAGCGCTTCGGCCAGGCGCAGAGACAGTTCCGTCTTTCCCACGGCCGTCGGTCCGGCCAGCACGATCACGGGCGGCTTCATACGATCCTCTTGAATTTCTTTTCCAGCTCGGTCCGGCTCATGCGGATCATGGTCGGCCGGCCGTGCGGGCAGGTGTAGGGATTCTGCAGCGTCAGAAGCTCCCGGATCAGGGCTTCCGCTTCCTCAAACGCGAGCGGGTCGTTTCCCTTGACCGCCGCCTTGCAGCTCATGGTCGCGACTTTGGCGTCGATGGTGCTGAGAGCCGTCGCTCGCTGCTCGCTGAGTTCGTCCAGCATCTGAATAAACAGCTCCCGCGCCGAAAGGGAAAAGAGATTGTCCGGTACGGCGTCCACGCGGATCTCGCGTTCTCCCAGCGGCGATATCTCAAAGCCGAGCTCTTCAAAGACTTCCGTATTCCGCCGGAGCGCGTCCTGCTGGACTCCCGTCAGGGAAATGACGAGCGGCGGCAGAAGCATCTGCGAGGTCGCCTCTTTTTTTGCCAGGGAACGCATGGTGCGCTCATAAAGGATCTTTTCGTGGACCGCGTGCTGATCCGCGATCAGGAACCAGCCTTCGTATTCGATAAGCCAGTAGGTTTTGAATATCTGCCCCAGCAGGCGGAAGGAGGACATGTTTTTCGGCTGGATGATCTTCTCCTCAAAGAGGTTCTGCTGCTCTGCTTCCACGATGCGGGGCACGGGAAGTGTCAGAGAGCTTTTCTTTGCCTCCGATCCTTCCGGCGTTTCCGCTGCGGCTGTCTGATCCGCCTGCAGGTTCTGCTGAATCTTCTGCTCCTGTTTTTCCTGCTCGGCTACGGCAGCCGCCTCGGCATCTTCCTCTCTGCGCCGCGCGATCTCCCGGTCGAACATCTGCTCAAACAGGCGGCGGTCGTTTGCAGTCCGATAATCCACCTCCTCGCGAATGCGAGGTTCAGGCATTACGGAGTAATGCCTCCCCTCCTCGCGAACGCGAGGTTCCGGCATTACGGAGTAATGATTCCCCTCTTCGCGAACGCGGGGCTCAGGCTCTCTCTGGATCTTTTGGGGAGCAGGGGCAGCGTCCTTCGTCCCCTCCTCCGGGATCAGATCCTGCGCATAAAGCGCTTCCCTGACGCCCCGGTAGATGATATCGAACACTTCCTTCTCGCTGCGGAAGCGGACCTCGGTCTTCTGCGGATGCACGTTGACGTCCACCTGCGAAGCGTCCATGGTCAGCTGCAGTACCGCCACGGGGAATTTGTGCTGCATCGTCAGGCCGTGATAGGCCTGCTCGATGGCCTTCATCATCATGGGATTCTTTACAAAGCGACCGTTTACGAAGCAAAGCTCGCCGCCCCGGTTGCCCCGGTTGATGACGGGCTCTCCCACGAAGCCGCTCAGCTTCATATCGCCGGTCTCGAAATCCACCGGCCTCAGATGGCTGGCCACTTCCCGTCCGAACAGGGTATAGATGATCTCCTTCATCCCGTAGCTGCCGCTGGTCTGCAGGCGCAGCTTTCCGTCCGTCACCAGGCGCATGGCGACGCCGGGCCGGCTTAAGGCAAGCTGTTCCATGAGCGTGACGACGTAGGAAGTCTCTGTCTGCGCGGATTTGAGGAATTTCCGTCGTACCGGCGTGTTGTAAAAGAGATCCCGCACCGTAAAACGGGTACCCTGGGGCGCGGCAACGTCGCCGCTGTCGATCTCGGCGCCGCCTTCTATCACGTAGCGGAAGCCCGACAGCGATTCCTTCGTCCGTGTGATCAGCTCGACCTTTGCCACGGAAGCGATGCTGGAAAGCGCTTCTCCTCTGAAGCCCAGCGAATGCAGATCAAAGAGATCCTCCGCACTTTCGATCTTGCTGGTGGCATGGCGGAAAAAGGCGATCTGCACCTGGTCCGCGGGGATCCCGCAGCCGTTGTCCGTCACACGGATCTGATCGATCCCGCCGCCCAGAAGCTCCACGGCGATCGAATCAGCGCCGGCATCCAGCGCGTTTTCCACCAGTTCCTTCACGACGGATAAAGGCCGTTCGATCACCTCGCCGGCCGCGATCTGGTCTATGGTCTGTTCATCTAAAATCCGGATCTGAGGCATACTCTCTCCTACGGTCAGAAGCGGATGGAGCTCCCGCGGAAATCCACCTTGCTTTCATACGCGGCTTTCATGGCCGACACAAAATAATCCGCATCCCGGCTGCCCATCGTTTCGAAGGAGGAATGCATCGCCAGCTGCGCCATCCCGATATCCACCGTATAGACCGGCGTATCCAGATCGGCGATCAGTCCCAGCGTGCCGCCTCCGCGCATGTCCGGACGGTTCGAATAATGCTGGACCGGGACACCTGCGCGGGAACAGATCTCGCTGAAGATCGCGGAAGAGACCGCATCCGTCGCATAGAGAGGCGAGTGCTTGATCACGACGCCGCCGTTCAGGACCGGCGCCTCGTTGACGTCCGCAATTTCAGGATGGGACGGGTGCTTGGCGTGGCCGTTGTCGCAGGAAAGCATCCAGCTGTTGTCCAGAAGGCCCAGATGCTGCGCCGGGCTCAAGTACAGGGATTCGGAGATCATCTTCAGGATGCGGGGCAGGAAATCGGAAGCCGCTCCCTGCTTCGTACCGGAGCCGATCTCCTCGTTGTCAAAAACGCAGAGGACCGGAACGCGGTCCGTCTCTCTCGCCAGCAGGAAGCCCTCCGTGCAGGCGAAAACGCAGCCCAGATCGTCAAAGCGCGGGCTCGAAGCGAACTCGCCGTTCGGTCCCCAGACGGTCCCGGGCTGATTATTGTAAAGATACAGGTCGGAGGAAACGATATCCTTCGGCTCGGCGCCTGCCGCCCGGGCAATCTCCTCGGCAAAGCTGCCGGCGGAATCCTTTTCCGCATAAAGCGCCACGAGATCCTTGGCCGGATCGTACTTCAGGTTATCGTTCATGCCACGCTGCATGTGGATCGCCAGGTTCGGGATCAGCGCGCAGTCATCCTGCAGGTCTACCAGGCAGGTCTTCAGGCCCCCCGCGGTCCGGACCAGCACACGGCCGGCGATGCTTAACGGCCGGTCCACCCAGCTCGCATTGATCATGCCGCCGTAGCGTTCGGACTCCAGACGGATGTACGGACCGGCCAGTTCCGCGTGGTCGCGGATCCTAAGGCAGGGGCTGTCCGAATGGCTCGCCGAGATCACAAAGCCCTTCGGTGCGTTCTGCGGCACACGGAAGGCGATCAGGGAAGAACCATTGCGGGTCATATAATAGCGGCCGCCGGGCACCAGTTCCCATTCGGAAGCGGGCAGCTCCACGTAGCCTTCCGCCTCCAGACGTTTTCTTACGTTCTCCACCGCGAAAAAGCATACGGGACTTTTCCGGATAAATGACAGCATTTCCTTGATCATGTTTCTTTCTCTCCTATACCCTGTTTCTTATATCACTCTGCAGTCTGTACAGCGTGTTCAGCGCCTGCTTCGGCGTCATTTCCTCCAGATCCATCTCCTCGATCTCCCGGATGATGGCCTCGTCGTCCGCCGCTCCGAACAGCGACATCTGCCCGCGGTCCACCTCGTCCGGCCGTTTGATGAGCGGCGCTTTCTCCGGGACGGTCCCGCTGCTTTCGGCGATCTCGGCCGCCCGTCGCGAAATGTCCGCATCCGTCAGTTCGTCCAGGATCTCGCGGGCCCGCTTCAGGACGCCGTCCGGCAGGCCGGCCAGCCTGGCGACCTGTATGCCGTAGCTCTTGTCCGCGCCGCCCGGGATGATCTTGCGAAGAAAGACGACCGTTTCGCCCTGCTCCTTGACGGCCACGCAGTAGTTATGCACGCCGGACACGCTGCCTTCGAGCTCCGTCAGCTCGTGATAGTGCGTCGCGAAAAGCGTCTTGCAGCCCTGCAATTTCGGAGAAGCCATGTGCTCCACCACCGACCAGGCGATGGACAGGCCGTCGAAGGTGCTGGTGCCGCGGCCGATCTCGTCCAGGATCACAAGGCTGCGTCTGGTCGCGTGCCGCAGGATGTTGGCCACCTCCGTCATCTCCACCATGAAAGTGCTCTGGCCCGAAGCCAGATCGTCCGAAGCGCCGACCCGCGTGAAGATCCGGTCGCAGAGGCAGATATCCGCGCTTTCGGCCGGTACGAAGGAGCCCATCTGCGCCATCAGCACGATCAGCGCCGTCTGACGCATATAGGTGGATTTGCCGGCCATGTTCGGGCCGGTGATGATGGAGAGCCGGTGATCGCCGCTGTCGAGATAAGTGTCGTTGGCGATAAAGCTATCGCCCTCCAGCATCTGCTCCACGACGGGATGGCGGCCTTCTTTGATGTTCAGCACGCCCTTGTCGTTGATCTGCGGCCGCACGTACCGGTTCCGGTCGGCCACGAGCGCCAGCGAGACCAGCGCGTCCAGCGCGGCCACGGCCTGCGCCGTGCGCTTTAAACGGGGCGTTTCGCCGACCAGCGTGTTCCGAACGTCGGTGAAGAGCTCGTATTCAAGCGCGACGCTCTTATCCTGCGCGCCGACGATCACGTCTTCCAGTTCCTTTAAGCGCGGCGTGGTGTAGCGCTCCGCGCCGACCAGCGTCTGCTTGCGGATGAAATACTCCGGGACCAGGTCCTTGTAGGAATTCGTGACTTCAAAGTAGTAGCCGAAGACCTTGTTGTACTTGATTTTCAGGTTTTTGATGCCGCTGCTCTCCCGTTCCTTCGCTTCCAGATCCAGCAGCCAGTCCTTGCCTTCCGTGGAGGCGCTGTGCAGGCGGTCGTTTTCCTCGCTGTAGCCGGGTTTTATGATTCCGCCCTCACGGACCGTGAGCGGCGGATCGTCCACGATGGCCCGCTCCAGCAGATCCGTCATGTCCTCCAGCGGATCCATTTCGGCGTTCAGGCGCTTTAAGAGCGCCGCCTTCTTGCCGCTTAAGACCTGCTTTATCGGCGGGATCATCTTCAGGGACTGCTTTAGGGCGATCATGTCGCGCGGATTCGCGCTGCCGAAGGCCAGCCGTCCGATCAGGCGCTCCAGATCGTAGATGGGACCGAGATATTCCCGCAGTTCTTCCCGGTCGATGACGGCGCCGTTCAGTTCTTCTATCGCATCCTGACGGGCAACGATCTCGCTTTTCTTTAAGAGCGGCTGCTCGATGAAGCTTCTTAAAGCCCGGGCGCCCATGGCGGTCGAGGTCTTGTCCAGCACCCACAGCAGCGAACCGCGCTTGTTCTTGTCGCGGATAGTCTCCGTAAGCTCCAGGTTCCGGCGGGCGGTCGAATCCAGCAGCATGTAGCTGCCGGGATTGTACAGCTTCAGCTGATCGATATGCTTTAAGCTGTTTTTCTGCGTTTCTTCCAGATATTTCAGGAGCGCGCCGGCGGCCAGCAGTCCGGAGGGGTAATCGCCCAGGCCGAGCGCGTTTACATGGCCGACGGAAAAATGCTTCCTGATAAGAGCTGCCGCTTCGCTTTCGCGGTAATAGCGGGCCGGCAGCGGTGTAACGGCCGGCGCCCTTCCGCCCTGCCCGAGTTCCGCGCCGCTGATCAGGAAGGCTTCGTTGACGACGAGCTCGGAGGGTGAAAAGCGGCTGATCTCATTCTGCATGGATTCCGCGTTTTTGAGCTCTCCGACCATGAATTCGCCCGTGCTGACGTCGGTGACGGCCAGTCCGAAGCATCTGTCTTCCGCGAACAGAGACATCAGGTAGTTGTTTTTCTTTTCGTCAAGAGCCTCCGAGCTGATATTGGTGCCGGGCGTGATGACCCGGATGACTTCGCGTTTGACCAGGCCTTTGGCAAGCTTCGGATCTTCCATCTGCTCCGCGATGGCGACCTTGTATCCTTTTTCGATGAGTCGGTTGACGTAGGAATCGACCGCATGGTAAGGAACACCGCACATGGGTGCGCGTTCCTCCAGGCCGCAGTCCTTGCCGGTCAGCACCAGATCCAGCTCTTTGGAGACGGTTTTGGCGTCGTCAAAAAACATCTCGTAGAAGTCGCCGAGGCGGTAGAACAGGATACAATCCCTGTTCTCTTCCTTGGTGGCCAAATAATGCTGCATCATGGGTGATATCATAACTGAACCCTTTCACCGATATAGTAAAACCCGTGCACTTCTTTCAGCTGCACGTCCGCGATCGTCCCGATGAGGCTTTCGTCCCCGGGAAAGTGGACCATCACGTTGTTGGAGAGGCGCCCGGTGACGCGGCCGGGGACCTGCGGATCGATCCCTTCGACCAGGGCCGGCATCGTTTTCCCGACGTCCCGCCCGCTTTCTTCGGCGCCGATCTTCTGCACGAGATCCAGAAGGCGCGCGAAGCGTTCCTTTATGAGCGCCGGCGGGACCTGTTCCATCTTTGCGGCAGGCGTGCCGGTACGGGGACTGTAGATAAACGTGAAGGCGCTGTCGAAGCGGACCTGGCGGACCACGTCCAGCGTTTCCTCAAAGTCTTCTTCGGTCTCGCCGGGGAAGCCGACGATGATATCCGTGGTCAGGGAGATGCCAGGCACCGCTTCCTTTATCCGCCGGGTAAGATCAAGATAACTTTCCTTCGTATAGTGCCGGTTCATCTGCTTCAAGATGCGGCTGGAGCCGCTCTGCAGAGGCAGATGCAGATGCCGGCAGACCTTTGGATTCCGCGCGATCACTTTGATCAGTTCGTCGGAAAGGTCCTTCGGGTGCGAGGTCATGAAGCGGACGCGCTCGATCCCGGAGATCTTGCAGACCTCTTCCAGGAGCTCCGCAAAGCTGACCTTTTCCTCCAGCCCTTTGCCGTAGGAGTTGACGTTCTGGCCCAGCAGCATGATCTCGATGACACCGTCTTTGGCCAGCCGCCTTACCTCGCAGAGGATCTCTTCCGGCTTCCGGCTCCGCTCCCGGCCGCGCACGTAAGGCACGATGCAGTAGGTGCAGAAATTGTCGCAGCCGTAGCTGATATTGACGCCGGATTTGTAAGGGACCTCCCGTTTGACGGGCAGATCCTCCACGATCTTTTCGGCCTTGTCCCAGACTTCGAAGACGCGCCGGCCGCTTTCCATGCGCTGCGCCAGCAGAGCCGGGAAACGGTACAGGTTGTGCACGCCGAATACGACGTCCACGAAGGAATAGGTCAGGCGGATGCGCTCCACCTCATCCTTTTCCTGCATCATGCAGCCGCAGAGCGCGATCAATTTTAGGGGATGCTCGCGCTTCATGCTGTTCAGGTGCCCCAGATGCCCGTAGAGTCGTTCGTTGGCGTTTTCGCGCACCGTGCAGGTGTTGATCACGACGAGATCCGCTTTTTCGTCGTCGGATTCCTCAAAGCCGGCGGTCATCAGAATGCCGAGAAGCTTTTCCGAGTCGCGGGCATTCATCTGGCAGCCGAAAGTGACCACGCAGGCAGTGGGCCGTCGGCCCAGCCTGTCCGCATAGCGCTCGGTCTCCGTCTTCAGTTTTTCGAGTTCCAAAACGTCGTATTCGGGCATGATCGCTTATCTCTTCAAAAGCGGCAGGATCTCCAGCAGTTCCTGCGGCACGTCTTTCTTCATTGCCAGCGCCTCGTTGATATCGTAGTCCACGACCTCATCGTGCTTCAGCGCGATGATGCGGTTTCTGGCGCCGGCGGCCAGCAGACTTACCGCGCGGACACCCATCTGGGTCGCCAGCAGTCTGTCCCGGCAGGTCGGGGATCCGCCCCGCTGCAGGTAGCCGAGGATCGTTGCCCGGGTCTCCACGCCGGTCGCGGCCTCGATCCGCTCGGCCATCTCCTCGGAATGGCCTACGCCCTCCGCGTTGATGATGATGTGATGCTTCTTTCCGGCCTTGCGGTTCTTGATGACCCGCTCAAACACGGCTTTTTCGTCGCCGTTGTAAAGCTCCGGCAGCAGGATATCCTCCGCGCCGGTGGAGATCCCGCAGTGCAGCGCGATGTATCCAGCGCTGCGTCCCATAACCTCCACGATGCTGCAGCGCTCGTGGGAGGAGGAAGTGTCGCGGATCTTATCCACCGCCTCCATGGCGGTGTTGACGGCCGTATCGAAGCCGATGGAATAATCCGTGCAGGGAATGTCCAGATCGATGGTCCCGGGGATGCCGATCACGTTGATGCCCAGATTCGCCAACGCCTGCGCGCCGCGGAAGGAGCCGTCCCCGCCGATCACGACCAGCGCGTCCATTTCCTTTTCCCGGCAGATCGAAGCCGCCCTGGCCTGGCCGCCGACCGTCATCATCTCTTCGCTGCGGGCCGTATAGAGAATGGTGCCGCCGCGCCCGATGATCTCGGATACGCTGGAGGAAGTCATCTCCCGCGTTTCTCCGTTCATCAGCCCCGCATAGCCGCGCAGAACGCCCAATACCCGCCAGCCGTGCGTTAAGCCGGCGCGCACCACGGCGCGGATAGCCGCATTCATGCCCGGCGCATCGCCGCCGCTAGTCAGTACCCCTATCGTAAATGACATAGAAATGTCCTCCTTGCCGAAACTGCGGCGGTACAGTATCCTGAAAAAAACGCCAGCGGGTGATGCATACAAAAACAACAACCGCAAAAGATAACTGCCGCCTGCGGCAATTATAGCATATTCCGGGAAAATGTGGTAATATAATGTGACAAAGAGCAAAAGGTTTTTGTTCTTTTCCCAGACGTGCAAGGAGCCGGACGATGCTTTTCAACACCCCCGTATTTCTGCTGTTTTTCCTGCTCGTCGTTCCGCTCAGTTTTCTGGTGCCGGCACGATGGCAGAATTTCGTGCTCCTTGCCGCCAGTTACGTATTCTACGGTTTTTCCGATCCGAAACTGATCCTTCTCCTCCTCGGCGTTACGGCAGCGGCTTATCTTTCGGCTCTCGGCATCAGCCGCCGGCCGGAACTGAGGAAGCTCTGGAAAGCGCTCGGGATCCTGGCCCCGCTTCTGCTTCTTTTTAATTTCAAATATTTCGGTTTTATCGCGCGGCTGGTCTCTTCCCTTACAGGCGGAACCGCTCCGGATTTGATCCGGGATCTGGTACTGCCGACGGGCATCTCTTTTTATACTTTCCAGGCACTGTCCTACGTGATCGATACGGACCGCGGCGAGATACGGGCGGAGAAAAACCCGCTGCATCTGGCCCTCTACTTAAGCTTTTTCCCGCAGCTCGTGGCCGGGCCGATCGAACGGGCGAAGGATCTCCTGCCGCAGATCAGAAAACCGCGGGCTTTTGATCCGGAGCTGGCCGTCCAAGGCCTTAGGACCATGCTGCTCGGCTTCTTCGAGAAGATCGCCGTGGCGGATATCCTGGGGATCTTCGTGAGCCGCGTATGGGCGGATCTTTCCGCCGCTTCGGGTGCTGACGTTCTGCTGGCTTCCTTTTTTTTCAGTCTGCAGATCCTCTTTGATTTCAAGGGCTACAGCGATATCGCCCGCGGGGCGGCCGGCGTGCTGGGCATCCGCCTGTCCGTCAACTTTGACCGTCCCTATTCCGCCGCATCCGTCGGCGAATTCTGGCGCCGCTGGCACATCACCTTCTCCTCCTGGCTCCGGGACTATCTCTACATTCCGCTGGGCGGCAGCCGGGGCGGATTTCTGCGCCGGAGCCGCAACCTGCTGATCGTTTTCTTCGTCAGCGGGCTCTGGCACGGAGCGGATCTGACCTTCGTGGCCTGGGGCCTTTTGCACGCTCTTTTCCAGATCGCGGAACGGCTTTTGTTCCGCGAAAAAGAAGAAAACAACCTCACGAGGCGTCTTCTCACTTTCCTTGCCGTCAACTTTGCCTGGGTCCTCTTCCGGGCCCCCGATTTTTCTCTTGCCGGACTCTTTTTCCGCCGCCTGTTTACCGGCTGGCAGCAGCTTTCCCTCTCCGCAAGCGGAACGGAACTGCTTCTTTTCGCACTTTCGCTGCTTGGCTCCGCGGCACTCGTTTTCCTGCCGAAATATCTGAGCGGCGGCGGGAAGGCGAAAAAGATCCTGCGCTATACCGCCTTCACGCTGGCCCTCTGGCTGACCGCAGCCGCCTATCTGTATCTGCGCTCCGGCGGGATCCTGTCCAGCTTCATCTATTTCCAGTTTTAGGAGGGGAACGGCATGAAACGCTTTATCAGACTTCTGCTTCTCTTCCTCCTGCTGCTGATCCTGCCCTTCGGCATCTTCGCGGCTGCGACGAAAGTCGGAGAAAACCCGTATCACAACAGCTTTACCGCCTCGCTGGTGGATAAATACGAACGGCTGAGCAGCGTTCCCGGCGCCCGCCTGGTCCTTATCGGCGGCAGCAGCCTGCCTTTCGGCATAGATTCGGCCCGTCTTGAGGAAGCAACGGGTCTTCCCGTCGTCGATCTCGGCGTTTACGCCGCGCTGGGCACCCGCGTGATGACCGAGATCGCCCTGCCCGAACTGCATGCCGGCGACGTCGTCATCCTTGCTCCGGAGCTGGATCCCCAGACCTATTCCGATTACTTCAACCCGGATATTCTCTGGGAAGCTTCCTGTGAAAATACGGCAGTGCTGAAGGGTCTCAGCCTTTCCGAAAAAGAGGAAATGGCCTGCCGCTGGTTCAAATTTGCCCTGGAAAGAAAACGGCTGGAGGGGGAATCGGTCCCGGACGGCACCCTCTATGCGCGCAGCAGCTTCAACGAATACGGCGATGTCAGCTTCCCGCGGGAAGGCAATATCATGGCAGGCGGTTTTGACGCAAGCCAGCCCGTAAAGCTCGACGGCCTTCGGAACGACGCCTTTTTCGCTTCCGTCAACGGTTTTATCCGGGCTGCCGAAAAGAAAGGCGCGAAAGTCTGGTTCGGCTTCTCTCCGGTCAATGCCGCCGCCGTCCGTTATACGGCGGAAGAGGCCGTCGCCTTTGAAGCGTATCTTTCGGAGCAGCTGCCCGGCCGCGTCCTGGGAACGCTGGCCGACAGCACTTACGAAGCAGCTCTGTTCTACAATACGAATTATCACCTGAACGATGCCGGCGCCGCCGTCCACACCGAAACGCTGATCCGCCTGTTAAAGGAAGCCGGCGTCACGCCGGACGATCCGACTCCGCCGCCTGCTTCTTCCGAAGCGGAGGAATCTACGCCTTCCTCTTCGGAAAGCACCTCTTCTCCCGCAGAAAGCAGCACGGCTGCTGAAACGAGCGCGGCGGATAGTTCTTCCGCCGAGTCCGAAAGCACCGCGCCGGACGAGCCGCTTCCTTACGATCCGAACGAGCGCTTCGTGAATATCCGCGACATCGGCGGCAGCCTTTACGTTACCGGCCTGACGGAGGAAGGCGCTGCGCTGAAGGAGCTGACCCTTCCCGTCAGCTTTGACGGAAGCAGCGTGCTCGGGATCGCCGAATTCGCACTGGAGAGCAGCGCCCTGAAGTCCCTGATCATTCCCGGAAACTATCGCTTTTTCGCCTCCTTTATCTTCGACTGTCCGAATCTGACGCGGATCGAACTGGGACTGGCCGCGCCTTCCGCTTCCTCCATCCCGATGGAAGGACTTTTCGACGGCTGCGGGGACGGGCTGAAGGTTCTTGTGCCGGCGGAAAGCTATGCTTCGTTCTTAAGCGATTACAACTGGCGCCGTTACCGTGATTTTCTTGTTACCGAATGAGGAAAAACTATGAAAAGACTGTACATTCGATTATCCGCCTTTCTGCTCTGCCTGCTGCTGGCCGGCTGCGCGCTGCCTGTTAAGGAAAGCTCATCCGCTTCCGAAAAACCGTCTTCCTCGGCTGCGGCAGGATCTGATCCGGCGCCCTCCTCTTCGGCTTCCTCTTCCGTTTCTCCGGAAACGACGGCCGAAGTCCCCTCAGTCTCGGCGGACGATCCGGGCCCCGTTTCGCATTACGTCCTCTGCGGTCAGCCGGTCAAGACGCTCTACCTCGCGGGTGAGAGTTTTGATCCCACGGGACTGTACGTCCGGGACGAGACGGACGGCAGCATTTATCTTTCCGACGAACTAATCCTGCCCGATGAAGTCCTGACGGCTGACAATAAGGAGGTCCGCCTCGGCTTCCGGGAAACAGCGTTTTCCTGCCCCTTGACCGTCCTTCCGGGAGACGGGGCCGCAGGCTTCACTTCGCGCGTGAGCGAAAAGGAATACCGGGATGCGCTCGAAGATCTGATCATCGACTGCGAGCCCGAAAGGCTGCAGAACCGCGACGACGAGGCTTTTCTGATCTCCCGTGCGCTGGTGAATCCTTTTCCCGACGGTCACGTCGCCAGTCTGAAAGAGCTGGTGGAATACGTTGAATACCACGTGTTCTACGGCATCCGCTCCGTGACGGTCTGGCTGGATTTCCCCTATGACGACGCGGAGGAAGTCCTGAACGAGCTGTACTGGAACAGCAGCCTGCTCCCCGGAACGGCTTCGCTCCAGCTGCACGATCCGGGAAGCGGCCCCCTGCAGATCCTGTTCCGCTACTACCGGGACGAGCTTCTGAACGCCACGCAAAACCGGACGCTCGGCGAATATCTGACGCCCTGCCGCCGGAGTTCCTCCCGCACGGGCTTTTCCTCTCCGCGGGTAACTGATGACGGCCTCACGGTCTTTACGAGCGACCAGACCGTCTGGGCCCTGATCCACGGCTGCGATATCGCACCGGCAGCGGGAAGCCCTGCGGAAGCACTGATCCGGCGGGCTTATGAGATCCTGACGGTCTACGGGGATGAAAGCTGGAGCGATGCGGAAAGGCTGTATCACATCTTTCTCTTCTTTGCCGACCACGTCGTTTACGACAACCCCGGCGACGACGCGGCCGCCTACGTCCCGGACCCCGAACTGGAATCCGATATGCTGCTCTCTCAGCTCGTTTCCTTCCGTGCGGACGGTCCTCTGCTGTACGGGAACAGCGCCTGCTACGGTTTTGCCAAAGCTTCCGCTCTTCTTCTGGAGCTGGAAGGCTTCGATACGGTCCGCGTTATCGCGCCGGAAGGAGAATGCGAAGGCCGCAGCGTTTTCAAGAAAACGCTGCTCGGCGGCTTTGAGGAAGCCATCTCCTCCCATTCCTATCTCTACGTCCGGCTGGACGGCCGGGATCTGCTCTTTGATCCGACCTATTCCTACGCCGGCTCCGTTCCCTTTTCGGAGACAGATATCACCTGGTTCCGGGACGCCTGCCTGTCCTTAAGCTATAAAGAACACCGTCAGATCTACCACGGCCTTGTGAACGACTGGTATTCTCTCTCGGAAGACTATACGCCTGCCGACGGCTCCCTTCTCGGGTCTCTGACCTACGGAGACGGCCACAGCCTGCTGGCAAAGGATCAGTCCGATTTCTCGGCTCTGCTTCTGTCTCTGGACGAAGCGATCAATACGTCTTCTTCGCGGTATTTTGTAACGGTCCTGCAGGTCAGTACGGCTGCGGCTTCCAGGCAGGAGCTGCTCAACCAGGTTCTGTATTTTGCCGGCAGCGACGGCCGCCGGTACTTCTACGCCGTCAGTGAGCGCAGCTTCGGAGAAGAAAAATACTACTGCTTCCTGCTGGCCGTACAGAAGTAATAAAAACCCGGGCGGGGGCGGCTTCCTTTTTCAGCGCCGAAAAGCACTTGCCGCGGATGCGCTTTCATGCTAAAATAATTCAGGAAATTCCGAAATATAAGCCACAGGGAAAGGATCGGCTCATGCAACAGATTCATGCCGTTTATTTCAGTCCTACCGGTACGACCCGGAAGACCTGCCTGACCGTCGCGCAGATGATCAGCGAAGCGCTCTTCCTTCCTCTTTGCGTGGAGGATTTTACCCGTCCGCAGAAACGGCTGGAGCCGCTCACGTACGGGCCGGAGGACATGGTCGTGATAGGGCTTCCCGTCTATGCGGGACGTCTCCCGAACCTGCTGCTGCCTTTCCTGAAGACGCTGCGCGGCGACCGTACGAAAGCGGTTCCGATCGTCCTTTTCGGCAACCGGAATTACGACGACGCCCTGCTTGAGCTCGGCCTGCTGCTGGAGGATCAGGGCTTTGAACCGATCGCGGCGGCGGCCTTCGTGGGCGAACACGCCTTTTCCCGCGAGCTCGGCGCCGGACGGCCCGACCGGCGGGACATGAAGAAGATCCGCGAATTCGGGGAGGCCGTCAGTGAAAAGCTGAAGGCTGATGCGCCGGTCAGGAGCATCTGGGCGCTTCTCGGCGAAGAGGAACGGCCGTTAAAGCCCTACTATACGCCGCGCGACCGCCAGGGAAATCCCATCAATATCCTGAAGGTCAAGCCGAAGCTTGACTCTGAAAAATGCATCGGCTGCGGCCGCTGCGCGTCTCTCTGCCCCATGGGCAGCATCGATCCGAAGGACGTTTCAAGCATTCCGGGCAAGTGCATCAAGTGCGGCGCCTGCGAGAAAGGCTGCCCGGCCGGCGCCATTTATTTCGACGATCCCGGCTATCTGTACCACCGCTCGGAGCTGGAAGCGCAGTATTCCCGCCGTGCAAAAGTTTCCGTATTTCTTTAAACTGAAGCATAAATCACATACAGGAGGACTCTATGAGAATCACACAGGATATCCGCTACATCGGCGTCAACGACCACAAGCTGGACCTCTTTGAGGGACAGTACGTCGTTCCGGACGGCATGGCCTACAACTCCTACCTGATCCACGACTACAAGGTCGCGGTCATGGATACGGTGGACAAAAACTTTACCCACGAATGGCTGGACAAGCTCGCCAAAGAGCTGGAAGGCCGCAAGCCGGACTATCTGATCGTCCATCACATGGAGCCCGACCATTCTGCGAACATCCAGGTCTTCGCCCAGCTGTATCCGGAAGCCGTCATCGTCGCTTCCGCCGCCGCCTTCCGCATGATGAACAATTACTTCGGCACGGATTTTGCGGACCGCCGGCTGATCGTCAACGACGGCGACGAGCTGCCGCTCGGCCGCCACGTCCTGAAATTCTTCACCGCCCCGATGATCCACTGGCCCGAAGTCATCATGAGCTACGAGAAGTTCGACAAGGTCCTCTTCTCTGCCGACGCCTTCGGCAAGTTCGGCGCGCTTGATAGTTACGACGACGACTGGGCCTGCGAAGCCCGCCGCTACTATTTCGGCATCGTCGGCAAATACGGTGCCCAGGTGCAGGCGCTGTTAAAGAAAGTCTCCGGACTGGATATCAAAATCATCTGCGCCCTGCACGGCCCCATCCTGAAGGAGGATCTGCCCTACTATCTGAACCTGTACCAGACCTGGTCCAGCTACGGCGTAGAGACGGACGGCGTCGCCGTCTGCTACACCTCCGTCTACGGCCACACGAAGGAGGCGGCTGAGAAGCTGGCCGCGATGCTGACCGCCGAAGGCTGCCCGAAGGTCGCCGTGACGGATCTGGCCCGGGACGACATGGCGGAAGCCGTTGAGGACGCTTTCCGCTACGGCAAGCTGGTGCTCGCCACCACCACCTATAACAGCGAGATCTTCCCCTTCATGCGGACCTTCATCGAGACTTTAAAGGAGCACGGCTATCAGAACCGCACCGTCGGCCTCATCGAGAACGGCTCGTGGGCGCCGCAGGCTGCCAAGATCATGCGCGGCATGCTGGAAGGCTGCAAGAACATCACGTTCGCGGAGAATACGGTCCGTATCACCGGCGCCTTAAACGACGCCTCCAACGCCCAGCTCAAGGCCCTCGCCGAGGAGCTGACGAAGGAATATCCGAAGCCAAGCGCCGAGGATAAAGCCAAGCAGGATCCGAAAGCCATGTTCAAGATCGGCTACGGCCTGTACGTGGTCACCAGCAACGACGGCAAAAAGGACAACGGCCTGATCGTCAACACGGTCAGCCAGGTGACGAGCACGCCGAACCGCATTTCCGTCACCATCAACAAGCAGAACTATTCGCACCATATCATCAAGCAGACGGGCGCGATGAACCTCAATGTCCTGTCGCAGGATGCGCCGTTCGAGGTG
>JAEEUR010000108.1 GCA_016290595.1 Lachnospiraceae bacterium
GTTGCTGGTCACGATCTTCTCGTCAGGGATCACGCAGATCTTCGCGTAGTTTGTTCCGGGGCCGGTCCGCATCCAGACGTTGCCGGTGGTCTTATAAATCTTCGCGCCTTCCGGATCGATGTAGGCCAGAGGTCCGTCGTCCAGGACCATCACGGTATGGCCCTGGCGCTTGGTGCAAAGCACGTCGCCGCGCCGCAGCCGCTCCCAGGTGGTGGTGTATTCCGGGTCGTAGATGATATCAAACTCGCCGGTCTTCTCTAAAACGGCGATCTCGGTGGCCGTGTAGAAATCCGGGCAGTCGATGCCGGCGTACAGGGTGCATAGCCTGATGGCCTTGGCGCAGTCAATGGACGTCGGCGTGGTCACAAGCTCCGCGTCATAGCCATACGGTTTCGCCGCGTTGATGCCGTCGTGGTCCCTGGGCTGATCGTAGCCGTAGGCGAGGTTCTTGCAGATGGACTCCATGTTATGGGCCATCTTCTCCGCGACGGCCCTGTTCCTGGGCCGGGCCAGGATCCAGCCGTACTCATGCAGGTACCAGAACTGGATCTCGCATTCGTGGCCGGTCTGATCACCCGGCTGCCCGCCGGAGATCCCGCCGAATTCATTGCTCCGTGCGCTGCCTACCCGGATCATCCTTCCACCTCCATCTCGTTCGGGACGATGGTCTTATCATCGAAATAGACGGAGCTGTCATGCTCCACGATGACGCCCAGGAACGTGACCAGGCCGGAAACGATGGTCGCCACGATAGGCATAAAGCCCCAGCCAAAAGCCTTGTCCAGGACGCCGTAGAAGGTTGCCAGGGCAGGAATGAACCATTGGCAGAAGCGGCAGATGTCGTGTAATTTCTTGCTCATATATCCTCCTTAAGAGTACAAAAGGCGTGGGACCTGTTGGGGTCCTACGCCGTGTCGTAGATGTGATGGAGAACTAAATCTCCTCGCGGTAGTATTCAGTTATGCGAACTTCGCGTTTGCGCTCTTTTCCTCGATCAGTTCGTTGGTGCGCTGGTCCTGTTCAAGGCTCTGCTCGACGATAGCCGCGACGGCTCGCGGGACCATGACCGTCTTGCCGCGCTGGATGACGTACATCTTTCCGTTGTAGCCGACATGCCAGTCGTCTTTGTATTTCCCGCTGTCCTTGAAGGTGTAAAGCGGGACCTTTTCCATCCAGTATTTCTTCAGGTCAAATTCTTCGGCCACGGGGGCCTCTTTCTTTTCTGCCATAACTCTCCTTGTTGATTCCCGCCTGATTATCCCTTTTCGTTCTCCGCAAGGCGGGGCTCCATCGGCTCATCGCTTAATGGGGAATGGAGCAGATTGATTTAGTTTTCCGGAGCGTCGTCGAAGGAGGACGTGGATTCCAGACGGATCATGTACTCTTCGACCAGACGTTCGGCGACCTTGATGGCCTTCCAGCCGCAGGAGGCGCGCTGGTTCAGCGGGTCGTCGCCGTAGCCGAGCTGCTTCACGATGTGCTGCAGACCGCCGCCGGAGACCTCGGTCACGCCGTAGGCGTTCTCGCCCAGGATCAGCGTACCGTAGACGTCGCGGCCGTTGGCACCGGCACCGGCAGGATACAGGACCTTGTTCTGGGTCAGGGACGCAGAAGCGGAAAGGGTCAGGCTCGCGGATCCGGCAGCGCCGGCGGTCGCAGAGGCGATGGTGTACGCGACGCCGTCAACCGTGAACTGGCGGCCGGCAAGAGCGGTAGCGTCGGCAGCCGTGATCTTTTCCTTCACGGCAAGCGTGGTGCTGGAGCTGGACGTGGTCTTCACGGACAGGGTCCGGCTATCAGCGGTCAGGTCAGCGGCGTGGAAGATCTTGGCTTCGGTCGTCTCCACGAAACGGACGCCTTCGATCTTGCCGATCTCGCCTTCATAGATGCCTTCAGGATCCGAATAGGTCTTGACGTTCACCCAGCGGGAATCGCTCATGATGTCGTAGGCAACGTCCGGGTGGACGATGGCGACGTAGCTGCCCTTGATCTTCGGGGTGTTCTGCACTTTCAACGCTCTCACGCACTTGCGGATGTCGTCGAAGGTGACATTGTTGTTGGTCGTGGCGTTGGTGTAAGCCAGCGCTGCACGGGAGACGCCGCCCTGGGCGTACATTACGTTCGTGCCGCCCTGCAGGACCTCACGGGTGATGGTGTCCAGAGTACGGCCGGCCTGGCTGGCCAGCAGCTCGGTCGCCTGCACCAGGTTGTTGTCGATGGCGGTCAGCAGCAGGACGTCGGACAGGACGATGTAGTCGCCGTACTGGGCGACGGTCGCCGTGATGACGCCCATGTTCAGCTTGTTGCCGTCAGGGGTCACGCCTTCAGTTAAGGGCGTCAGGGCCTTGGCCAGCGGGCTGTACTTGCGGAATTCAATGCTTTTGCCGCCGTTCTTCGGGATCGGGTGTTTCTGACCAAACTGGTCATGCACCAGGTACGGCTCCGCCAGGTCGATTAAGTAATCGCTGTAGAAGGTTTTCATTTCGTCGCTCAAGCCGGCGTCAGTGGTGACGTTGGTGTTGGCGGCGAACAGGTGTAAATTCAATTTCCAGATCATTTTCTTTCCTCCGTTTGCGCGGGGATTAAAATGCGATCTGCTCCCCGCGTGCTACTCGTCTTACGATCTCTGCCCGGTCAGCTTTGTTGAGCTGGGAGGCGGACCGCTTGACGGTGAATGTACTCTGGGAGGAACTGCCGTTTTCGGCAGGACGGGATCCCTTCGCCCTGATGTTCTCCGTGACGGCCTTCTGCGTAGCTGTGACCGTACCGGCCACGGCGTCGTTCATCAGCTCGTCAAAATGGAGCATCTTGTAGGCATGCTCGATAGGGGTGTTGTGCTGGATCAGCCGGACAAACTCCGGGTTCTGCAGCTCCGCGTTGAAATCAAACTTCGGGAATTTGGCTTTTACTGCTTCGGACTCCTGGAACCATTGCTGGACCTGTAGATCCGCCTGCTGCCTCGCCTGGAAATCTCTCTGCTGACGCAGGAGGTTCGCGTTCTGCTGACGCATGAGCTGCAGGTCACGGTATGCGTTTTCGTCCATCCCAGCATCTTCAGCTGCTGCGGCCCAATAGGTATGGTCGTCATCGATGGCCTTCTCCAGCTTTGAGAGATCGCCGTCAAGAACATTGTACCGTGCCGCCAGCTTGTCAAGGATCGGCTGGGCATTTTTGACCTGATCCTGTAAGGACTTATACTCCGGGAACCTGCGGTTAAACGCATTCTGGAATTCCTCCGTGTATAAATCTTTATATTCCCCTGTGATCATCTCGCGGAAGGTCTTCCGCTTGTCTTCCAGAGTGTTGGAGGTGGTCTTCACCTCCGGCTGCTCCTCGGCGGCAGGAGCTGTCTCTTCGGCCTGTATGCCGTAGACGACGTTTGATAAGGCGCCCGATTTTCCCCGGCGGGATCCGGGGGCTTTGGCCTGTGCGGCCTCTCCCGTTGCTCCTGCTTCTCCTCCGGCTGCGGCAGCTGCTCCTTCGCCATCAAATAATCGCAGGTCAAGCAAATATTTCATGGATTTTCCTCCTCGCGGACTTATAGACTCCGTGTGCCTTGCGCGGGCTTAACGGCCCCGTGTGCCGGTTCTCTTATATGGGCGGCGGGTAGCTGGTCCGCCGCCCGGAGAAACACTATATAATCTTTATATCAGGACTGCTCCCGTTTCTTGCCCAAACTTTTGCACTTTTTTAGGGTGATCTCTTCGTTGTCGGCAAGGCCCTGGAAGACAATCTCTGCCAGCTCATAGACGGCCGCCGCTCCCTCGACTTTGGGGATGCTGACGAGCGCCTCTCCCGGCAGGAGGGACTGCTCTCCCCCGCCGTGAATAAACGACCAGTTAGCCAGCGCCGTCATCATAGAGCTGATCGCGGCGCAAGCCTCAACGCTGCCTGCGTGATTCTTGGCAATCACGATATAGGCCTTCGGGTATTCGATCAGCTGGACCGTACTCATACCGGCGCTGCTGCAGCGGACCGGTTCTCCATGCTCGGCGTGGATCTCTTCGCCAGTCTCTGACCGTAGCTGGTCATCGGTGTTTGCGAGGCCATGATGCCGCTTGCAAGCCCGCTGGAGCCATTCTGCGGTGCCGGTGCAGGATTTGCCTGCTGCGGCGCTCCGGGCGCTCCCTGGGGCATTACAGCGCCTCCTGTGAGGAGGGCTGACAAAGCTGCCAGCTGCTGCTGTTGCTGCTGCACGATGTTGAGCAGCGTCTGGCCCTGCTGGACCTGCTCCTTGACCTTGTCGATGCCTTCAAAATCCATCATCTCCAGCGCTAACATGCTTTGCTGGGCCATCTCCGGATTGAAGAAGCCCATGCCGTAAAGCTCCTTCGCCCGCTCGTTCTGCTCCATCCGGGAGAAGGGATTCTTCCGCTGGGCGCTGATCTTCAGGTCAAAGACCGGCCGTCTCATCATCAGCTCGCCGCCGGGGCTCATCATCGGGCCCTGCGGTCCCATCATCGGCTGATCGCGCAGCGGGCCGTTGGAAAGCTGGGTGAATTCGTAGCCGACGCCGTTCGGCGCCGTGATCCGGAAGGCTCTGGACTCGTCGTAGAACTGCCGGATCAGCTCGACGCACAGCCTTGCGATCTGCGTCTGGGCTCTGTAGGACGCGGCGATCATGTCGCGGCTGGCCTTGTTGCCGGCCTCCTGCAGCGCGGCGATAGCCGAAGCCGCCGTGATCCCGCCGCCGGGAGATCCGCCGCTGTTGGCGTCCCGGTTCGCGGCCGTGTCCTTCATCTCCTCGATCTTCTGCTGGACCATTGACAGATAGATATCGGTCGGCGGCGTGGTCTGGATCTCCTGGATCCTCGCGTCGGACAGCTCGCCTTCCACCTCTACGATGGGCCGGTTCCAGTCCATGAAATCGTCTACGTTTATGTTGGTGGACGTGCTGACAAAGTATCTCTTCTTCGTCCCCATCATGGAGCTTTCCAGGATGTTCGCGGAGAGCTTGTCGATGTACATCTGCGGGTCCTTGCAGATCGCGACGTAGCCGAAGCCGGCCGGCGTTCCCTTTTCCGGGAAGAGGACGTCCATGACCACCGGATACATGCCGTGGTCATAATATCCGCGATCCCGGTACATGGGGTCGTTCTCGCTCGCATACAGAAGCGTATCTCCGCAGAATTTGCAGTAGTGCAGGAGGGTCTTGCTGCCGGCCTTGACCTTGTAGTACCAGTCTACGACCAGATCCTTGTCGGTCGTGTCCACGGAATCGTTGTAGATATACTGCGCGATATCGATAGGCGACCCGTCGATCTTGTTGTGGAACTGCGGGTACTGCTTGTTCAAGAGGTCATGGTCCACCAGGTCCACGATGAAAAGGTTGCGGCTCTTCTGGATGTCCGTGACTCCCGGTTCCCAGAATATCTTCAGGAGATCCACCGGCCTGATGTCGATGTCGCCCAGGCCGTTCTCTTTCTCCGCGTTCCAGTACACGCCGTAGACCGCCGTTCCGTGCAGCAGCTTGTCCCAGCAGTTGTCGCTGTAGACCTCTTCGTAGTCGTTGTACTGCAGGATCACCGGCAGGACTGCGCTTAAGGTCTTCGCGGCCGGCTCGTCGCTCGGCTCACGCGGCAGGACCGTAGGCTCCGGGTAGTTATCCATGAAATCGGCGTGTTTGTTGAGGATGGAATTGAACAGCCAGGCGGACGCAGGCTCCGGTCCGGGGAACCATTCCCGCTCGTTGCCGTCCTCGTCCTTCCGCACGGTCCGCTGATTGCCACGGATGAACGGCCAGTGGCGGAGCTTCCACCACTGCTCGTCTTCCACCACGCGCCGGTCCAGGTTCGCCTTGCCGCCCTTGTATTTCTGCAGCGTCTCGTAGGCCGCTTTGATCTCTTTCTCCCCGATAGGCTTGTTCAGGTCTGACTCTGCAAAGTCCGGCAGGCGCTGATCAAGCTGCTCTTCGATGTTTGTTCAAGGCATGATGTCACCTCTTTTTTACGTCGTCTTTGTGT
>JAEEUR010000029.1 GCA_016290595.1 Lachnospiraceae bacterium
GATCGTGGGCAGTTATTCCGTCAACGGCGTGGCCCAGCTGCATACCGAGATCTTGGAGAAGCGCGAATTCAAGGATTTCTTCGAGCTGATGCCCTGGAAGTTCAGCAACAAGACGAACGGCATCACCCAGCGGCGCTTCCTGCTGCACGGCAACCCGCTTCTTGCGGAATGGATCACGAAGCATATCGGCGAAGGCTGGATCACGGATCTGGACCAGTTAAGGCTCCTGCTGCCGCTGGTCAGCAGCCGCCAGGCCCGCGACGAGTTCATGGCGATCAAGCGGCAGAACAAGCTTCGCCTGGCCGCTTACATCAAGGAAAACAACGGCATCGACGTGAATCCGGATTCCATTTTCGACGTCCAGGTCAAGCGTCTGCACGAATACAAGCGGCAGCTTTTAAACATCCTGCACGTGATGTACCTGTACAACAAGCTGGACGATTTCCCGGACCAGCCTTTCGTCCCGCGGACCTTCATCTTCGGCGCAAAGGCCTCCTCCGGCTACAAGCTGGCGAAGCTGACCATCAAGCTGATCAACAACGTCGCCAAGCGCATCAATGCGGACGCGCGCATCCAGGGCAAGCTGAAAGTGGTCTTCATTGAGGACTACCGCGTGTCGAACGCGGAGATCATCTTCGCGGCGAGCGACGTCAGCGAGCAGATCTCCACGGCTTCCAAGGAGGCGAGCGGCACCGGCAACATGAAGTTCATGCTGAACGGCGCGGTGACCCTGGGCACCATGGACGGCGCGAACGTGGAGATCGTGGAAGAGGTCGGCCGCGAGAACGCATTCATCTTCGGCATGAGCGCGGACGAGGTCATGGCGCACGAGCACTGGCACGACTACGATCCGATGCAGATCTTCCGCGAGAACGGAGAGCTCAGGCGCGTGATCATGCAGCTGGTGAACGGCTTCTACAGCCCGGAGGATCCGGAGCTGTTCCGCCCGATCTACAATTCCCTTCTGACCGACCGGGTCAACGGACGGGCGGACACCTACTTTACGCTGAAGGATTTTGCCTCCTATGCGGAGGCGCAGGAGCGGGTCGAGGAGGCCTATAAGGACCGCGACCGCTGGGCCGTCATGGCGCTCATGAACACGGCCTGCGCCGGCAAGTTCTCGTCCGACCGCACCATTGAGGAGTACGTCCGCGACATCTGGCATCTGGAAAAGATGGTTTAAGGAGAGGAGGACCGATATGATCACTATGGATAAGACCTACGATCCGTCGGGGATCGAAGAAAAACAGTATAAACGCTGGGAAGAAAACGGCTACTTTACCGCCGACGTGTCTTCGGACAAAAAGCCCTACACCATCGTGATCCCGCCGCCCAACATCACGGGCCAGCTTCACATGGGTCACGCCCTGGACAACACCCTGCAGGACATCCTGATCCGTTTCAAGCGCATGCAGGGCTTTGAAGCGCTGTGGCTGCCGGGTACGGACCACGCCTCCATCGCCACCGAGGCGAAGGTCGTGGAAGCCATGCGCGCCGAAGGCCTCTCCAAGGAGATGCTGGGCCGCGAGGGCTTTCTGGAGCGGGCCTGGGACTGGAAGGCCCGGTACGGCAGCCGCATCGTGCAGCAGCTGCGGAAGATGGGCTCCTCCTGCGACTGGTCCAGAGAGCGCTTCACCATGGACGAGGGCTGCTCCGAAGCGGTGAAGACCGTCTTCGTGAAGCTCTATAACGAAGGCCTTATCTACCGCGGCAACCGTATGGTCAACTGGTGCCCCAAGTGCAACACCTCCATCTCCGACGCGGAAGTGGAATACGAGGAGCAGCAGGGCTTTTTCTGGCATCTGCTCTATCCGGTGAAGGAGACCGGCGAGCTCCTGGAGCTGGCGACGACCCGTCCGGAGACCATGCTTGGCGATACCGCCGTGGCCGTCAATCCGGCGGATCCGCGCTACGCGCACTTAAAAGGCTGCCACGTGATCCTGCCGCTTATCAATAAGGAGATCCCGATCGTGCTGGACGAGCACGCCGACATGGAGAAGGGCACCGGCGTGGTGAAGATCACCCCGGCCCACGACCCGAACGACTTCGAAGTCGGCAACCGCCATGACCTGCCGCGCGTCCGCGTGATGACCTACGACGGCCGCATGACCGGCGCCGCCGAAGCGCAGGCCGCCCGCGAGCTTTTAGAGAGCGGCCGCGCCGCCCTGGGCGAGCCGGAGGTCCTGGACTGCGGCAAATACGCGGGAATGCCCGTGCTCGAGGCCCGGAAGGAGATCGTGAAGGATCTCGAAGCCGCCGGCCTTTTAAAGAGCGTGGAGCCGCTGACCCACGACGTGGGCACCTGCTACCGCTGCCACTCCACCATCGAGCCGATGGTGAGCCAGCAGTGGTTCGTGAAGATGAAGCCCCTCGCCGAGCCGGCCATCAAAGCCGTGGAAGAGGGACGCATCCGCTTCGTGCCGGAGCGCTTCACCAAGATCTACCTCAACTGGATGTACGGCACCCGCGACTGGTGCATCTCGCGCCAGCTCTGGTGGGGCCATCAGATCCCGGCCTGGTACTGCGACGAATGCGGCGAGACGATCGTCGCGAAGGAAGCCCCGGCCGTCTGCCCGAAGTGCGGCGGCACGCATTTGACGCAGGATCCGGATACGCTCGACACCTGGTTCTCCAGCGCCCTCTGGCCCTTCTCGACCATGGGCTGGCCCAAGGAAACGGCGGACTTAAAGAAGTTTTACCCGACCGACACGCTGGTCACGGGCTACGATATCATCGGTTTCTGGGTGAGCCGCATGATCTTCTCCGGTCTGGCCTACACCGGCAAAGAGCCGTTTAATACCGTCCTCATCCACGGCCTCGTGCGCGACGGATTGGGCCGCAAGATGAGCAAATCCCTCGGCAACGGCATCGATCCGCTCGAGGTCATCGAGAAGTACGGCGCGGACGCCCTGCGCATCATGCTGGTGACCGGCAACTCGCCGGGAAACGACATGCGTTTCTTCTGGGAAAAGGTCGAAGCCGGCCGCAACTTCATCAACAAAGTCTGGAACGCCTCGCGCTTCATGCTGATGAACCTGGAGGGGATCGAGCGGAAGAGCATTAAGGAAGTCTCCCTGCATGACGAGGACAAGTGGATCCTGTCCCGCCTGAACGAGACCGTGAAGATCGTCACCGACAACCTGGAAGCCTTCGAGCTGGGCATGGCGCAGCAGCGGATCACCGATTTCGTCTGGGACGAGTTCTGCGACTGGTACATCGAGATGGTAAAGCCCCGCTTCTACGGCGAGGCCGACTCCGCTTCGAAGGAAGCTGCCGCCGCGACCCTGCTGTACGTCCTGCAGAACGCCTTAAAGCTCGCGCATCCGTTTATCCCCTTCGTGACGGAGGAGATCTACGGCTATCTGGAGACCGGCGAGGAGACGATCATGCGCTCCGCCTGGCCGCTCTACGATGAGGCCTTAAATTTCCCGGAGGAAGAGCAGCGCATCGAATGGGCCAAGGACGTGGTACGGGCCGTGCGCCAGATCCGCGTGGACATGAACGTGGCGCCTTCCAAGAAGATCCATCTGAATCTGGTGAGTGCGGATCCTGCCGCCCGCGCCTCCTTCGAAAAGAGCCGCGATTTCCTGGCCTCTCTGGCGAACGCCTCCGGCCTGAACGTGCAGGCGGACAAGGCCGGCATCCCGGCGGATGCGGTCTCGGCCGTCACCGGCGCCGCGACGCTGTTCATCCCGCTGGATGAGCTGGTGGACAAGGCGAAGGAGATCGAGCGCCTTTCCGGCGAGTTAAAACGTCTTCAGGGCGAGCTGGCCCGCTCGGCCGGCATGCTGAGCAACGAGAAGTTCTTAAGCCGCGCGCCGCAGGCCAAGATCGACGAGGAAAAGGCCAAGCAGGACAAATACCGCAAGATGTTCGAGGAAGTGGAAGCCCGCCTCAAGCAGCTGAAAGGATAAAAACGAAACGGTACTGTGCGGCGCCTGCTTTCAGGCGCCGCCGTCTTCCTGAGAGAGGAAATAAAATGAACTACTCCCTGTTTTGCGAATCGCTGGACGCCCTGATCGCGGACGTCCCGTATCCTCTGGCGGTGCTCTCGAACGCCGCCGCCTTCCTTTATGAATCCCTGCCGGATCTCAACTGGGCGGGCTTTTATCAGACCGATACGAACCCGGCGGGAGAGCGCGTGCTTTCCTTAGGCCCCTTCCAGGGGAAGCCGGCCTGCATCGAGATCCCCTGGGGAAAAGGCGTCTGCGGTACGGCAGCGGCTCTTGATCAGACGCAGCTGGTGCCGGACGTACACGAGTTCCCGGGCCATATCGCCTGCGACGCGGCTTCGGCCTCGGAGATCGTGATCCCGCTGCATAAGGCGGACGGGAGCCTGTGGGGCGTGCTGGACGTCGACAGCCCGGTCATGGGACGCTTCACGGAAGAGGACCGGGCCGGCCTGGAAGAAGCCGCGCGGATCCTTGAAAAAGCCTTATCGTCTGCGCTGCCGTGATCCGGTCCGCGCGGGATCCCTGAATATTTTGTTTGCATTTCTTCGCCTCTTTGAGTACAATACGGAAGGCGGTCCGAACGGCCGCCGGGAGGTCATATGATCAGAAAAGATGTCAGAAACGTAGCGATCATCGCGCACGTCGACCACGGCAAAACGACGCTGGTGGACGAGCTTTTAAAACAGAGCGGCGTGTTCCGCGCCAATCAGGAGGTGGCCGACCGCGTCATGGACTCCGGCGACCTGGAGCGCGAGCGCGGCATCACCATCCTTTCCAAAAACACCGCCGTCACTTTCAACGGCGTAAAGATCAATATCATCGATACGCCCGGCCATGCGGACTTCGGCGGCGAGGTGGAGCGCGTCTTAAAGATGGTGAACGGCGTCATCCTGGTGGTGGACGCCTTCGAAGGCCCCATGCCGCAGACCCGCTTCGTGCTGTCCAAGGCGCTGGAGCTGGATCTGGACGTCGTGGTCTGCATCAACAAGGTGGACCGGCCGGAAGCCCGCCCGCTGGAGGTCGTGGACGAAGTCATCGACCTTCTGCTGGATCTGGACGCTTCCGAGCGGCAGCTGGACTGCCCCTTCATCTTCGCGTCCGCCAAGGCCGGCTGGGCCGTGCGGGATTTGAACGACGAGCGGAAAAACATGCGGCCGCTCTTTGAAACCATCCTGGAAGCGATCCCGGCGCCCGAGGGCGATCCGGATGCGCCTTTAAAGATCCTTATCAGCACCATTGACTATAATGAGTACGTGGGCCGCATCGGCGTGGGCAAGGTGGACCAGGGCTCCATCCACGTGAACCAGGAGGTCACCATCGTCAACGCGCACCTGGAGGACGCGAAGCGCAAGGTCAAGATCAGCAAGCTCTACGAGTTCGACGGCCTGCAGAAAAAGGACGTCGAGAGCGCGAATATCGGCTCTATCGTGGCCATCTCCGGCATCTCGGAGATTCACATCGGCGATACGCTCTGCGATCCGGCGGACCTGACCCCGATCCCCTTCCAGAAGATCTCCGAGCCGACCATCTCCATGCAGATGATGGTCAACGACTCGCCGTTCGCGGGGCAGGAGGGCAAATACGTCACCAGCCGCCACATCCGCGACCGGATCTTCCGCGAGCTCAACACCGACGTTTCCCTGCGCGTGGAGGAGCTTTCCCCCGACTGCTTCAAGGTGAGCGGGCGCGGCGAGCTGCACCTGTCCATCTTAGTCGAGACCATGCGCCGCGAGGGCTACGAGTTTGCGATCAGCAAGCCGGAGGTCATCTACAAGCGCAGCGAGACCGGAAGGCTTCTGGAGCCCATGGAGCGCGTCTACGTGGACGTGCCGGACGAGTACTCGGGCACGGTCATCGAGAAGCTGAGCATGCGCAAGGGCGAGCTTTCCAACATGCGTCCCTTCGGCGAGAGCCGCACGCGCCTCGAATTCATGATCCCTTCCCGGGGCCTCATCGGCTACCGCGACGAATTCATGACCGATACGAAGGGCACCGGCATCATGAACCAGCTCTTCGACGGTTACGCGACCTACAAGGGCGATATCCACTACCGCAACCAGGGGTCTCTGATCGCGTTTGAGACCGGCGAAGCCGTGACCTACGGCCTGTTCAACGCCCAGGAGCGCGGCACGCTCTTCATCGGGCCCGGCGAGCGTGTGTACGCGGGCATGGTGGTCGGCCAGACCGGCAAGGCGCAGGACGTGGAGGTCAACGTCTGCAAGAAAAAGCAGCTGACCAACACCCGGGCCTCCGGCTCGGATGACGCGCTGCGCTTAACGCCCCCCAAGCAGATGAGCCTGGAGCAGTACATGCAGTTCATCGACACGGACGAGCTTTTAGAGGTGACGCCGAAGACGCTGCGCATCCGCAAGCGGATCCTGGATCCGACCCTGCGCAAGCGCGCCGCCTTAAGGCAGAAGACGGAAGAGTAATGAAATACAGATGCCTTGTCCTGGATCATGACGATACGGTGGTGAACAGCACCGCGACCATCCACTATCCGGCCTTCGTGGCCTTTATGGAGAAGCTGCGCGGCGGCACGGATATCACGCTGGAGGAGTATTTCGTCTACAACTTCGATCCCGGCGTGCTGCCGTTCTTTCAGGAGATCGTGGGCTTAAATCACGAAGAGATGCTGGCTGAGGAGGCCTTCTGGCGCGAATACGTCAGGCACCACGTGCCGAAGGCGTACCCGGGCATGAAGGAACTGCTGTGGGACTACAAAAAAGCCGGAGGCATCCTCTGTGTGACTTCGCATTCCTTCGGCGATTACATCCGCCGGGACTACCGTGAAAACGGCCTGCCGGATCCGGACCTGGTCTTCGGCTGGGAGGTCCCGAAGGCGATCCGCAAGCCCGAGCCGCACTCGCTTTTCGAGATCGAGCGGCGCTTCGGACTGAAAGCGGAGGAGCTGATCGTGCTGGACGATCTAAAGCCCGGCTACGATATGGCGAAGGCGGCCGGCGTGCCGTTTGCGGCGGCCGGCTGGGCGGGAGAGTACCCCGCCATCGAAGCGTTCATGCGGAAAAACTGCGATATCTATTGCAAAACGATAGAAGAGTTCCGGCAGCTGGTGCTGTAAAACAAAGACGGGAGCGGCTTGAAGCCGCTCCCGCCTTTAGTTGCGCTTTCCTTACTCCGCCTTGCCGTCCGGTACCGCCTGGTCCCAGACGGGCGGTTCGCCGTAGTCCCAGCTGGAAGGCTCCGGCACCCGCTCCGCCTCATAGGAGAGGCCGCAGTACTCGGCCGTCACGCGGATCAGGCAGTCGTTTAAGTACTCCAGCTGCGTGTCCGGCACGTCCGGCGTCTCGTGGTAATAGCCGATGCCGGAATCGTTCGTCAGATAGATGTAAGTGCCGCCGGTCGCAAGCGCCCAGCAGCGTCCGAGGGCTTCCACCTCTTCGTCCGCGCCGGAAGCCGCCACGGGGATGATGCGGATGCCGGCCGCTGCCGCGCCTTTCACGGCTTTTTCCAGCGTCGCGTCGATGTTTTCCACGCGCTTGCGGGTCTGCTCATCCACCTCCACAAAGTCTCCTTCCCGGTGCGGCGGGGCGTCGAAGACCAGATAGCAGAGCTTCACGGCGTCCTCCCGCCACTCGTGGCCGAACACGGCGTTGTCCAGCGCGGTATGCACCGCTTCCGGATAGTCCCCGCCGCCGAAGGCGGACTGTCCCTCGATGAGCGATACCGCCGTCTGCAGATCGTCGCGGAAATCGTAGTATTTCACCACGTATTCGTCGCCCTCGTCGCGGTAGAAGTTGACGCTGATCCGGATGGACATGCCGGGATTGCGGCTGTAAACGGCCTCCACCACGCTGGCCAGCTCCTTTTTCAGGTATTCCAGCTCGTCGCCCATGCTGCCGGTAGTGTCCACCATGAACATCAGATCCAGCTTGTCGGCGACAAGATCCATGGGGTGGCCGTCGAAGGAGAGCCGGGTGATGCGCCCCTGCGTGAATTCCGGGCTTTCAAGCATCTGTTCCGTGATGCGGTTCTCCTGCCCGTCGACCAGCAGGATCAGTTCCTGTCCGGCCTTCCGTTCAAAAGGCAGGACCGCCGTCCCGTAAACGTCGGTCACGGCCTGGGCAAGGACCCCGCCTTCCGTGTCGGTCAGCACCAGCTGATTCATGCCGGAAAGACCGCTGACGGACAGAAGAGAATCCACGCGGATCTGCCGCGCGTTCAGCAGGCTCTGCGTCTGCTGGCTGCCGATATATTTCAGGAACTCGTCGGGATTTTTATGATCGCACCATTCCTTTGCCGTGAGCAGGCCCGCCGCAGGCTCGGGACCCGGCCTGTAGCCTTTGAAGCCGGTGTAAGGAGCGGCCGTGTCCGCAGCCCCTTCCCGGGCTTCCGCATAGGCGCCGGGCGCGGCATAGTACTCCGCCGCCGTGCCTTTTTCGGACGCTCCGCTGCCGCCGCCGATGACGCCGTCATTGAAAACTGTTTTTGCCGGCTCCGTCGCGGGCACGGTCTCCGTTTCATCCGACGGCTTTGACGCCGCTTCCGTTCCCGCTTCGGTCTGGGCCGGGGAAGTCGGCGCAGGCGCGGGTTCTGTTGTCTCCGGTCCGGACGCGCAGCCGGACAGGATCACTGCCAGAACTGTCAGAAGGCAAAGCCCTTTCTTTATCGTATTCATCGTGAACCTCCCGCGTGAATTTGTTCTTACACCCACAATACAGCTGCCGCCGGGAAAATGTTGCAGAGATCGGGCGCTTTCGCTATAATGTTTTTCTGCGGAGAGAAAAAGCCCGTTTATACGGGAATGCATCAAAACCGCCGCCGAGGAAGTATAAAATATTGAAAACAGAGGAAGAAAAGATGAGAAATAAGAACGCCGCCCCGAAGGCTCTTCGGGCTTACGAAAACGTCACCCTGCGCGAGCGCCCGGAGCTGATGAAAGAAGCCGCGGCCTGGTTCCACGGCAAGTGGGGCGTGCCGGAAGAGGCCTATCTCGAATGCATGGAAGCCTGCTTAAACGGGGAGAGCGATTACAACTGGTATCTGTGCCTGGACGGGGAGAAGATCGTCGGCGGGATGGGCGTCATCGAGAACGACTTCCACGACCGGAAGGACTTGGCCCCCAACGTCTGCGCCGTGTACACGGAGGAAGAATACCGCTGCCGGGGCATTGCCGGACGGCTGCTGGATCTGACCGTGGAGGATATGAGAAAGAAGGGTATCTCGCCCCTCTATCTGGTGACCGACCATACCGGCTTTTACGAGCGCTACGGCTGGGAGTTCCTCTGCATGGTGCAGGGCGACGGCGAGCCGGACATGACGCGGATGTATATCCACCGCTAGAGCGGTCCCCGTACGTCCGCCGCCGGGCCGGTCCCCGGCTTGAAAAAGAAGGCCGCATGAGATATAATACTCTGTCAGGCGTTCCGCCTGCAGAAGGAGACCCTATGTTAGAGATAAAGAACTTAAGCTATATCACCGACGACGGCGCGGAGATCTTACGGAACGTCAGCCTGACGGTCGACGAGCGCTTCACGGCGATCACCGGGCCGAACGGCGGCGGCAAGTCCACGCTCGCCAAGCTGATCGCCGGCCTGTACGACCCCACGGAGGGGCAGATCCTCCTGGACGGCGTGGATATCACGCACATGAGCATCACCGACCGGGCGCGCCTGGGCGTCAGCTTCGCCTTCCAGCAGCCCGTGCGCCTCAAGGGCTTAAAGGTCAAGGATATGCTGCGCCTGGCCTACGGCAAGGACAAAAAGCGCATCGATTACTGCAGCTTCTTAAGCGAAGTCGGCCTCTGCGCGAACGACTACATCAACCGCGAGATCGACGCCTCGCTCTCCGGCGGGGAATTAAAGCGCATCGAGATCGCCATGGCCCTGGCGCGCGGCACGAAGCTCACCATCTTCGACGAACCGGAGGCCGGCATCGACCTATGGAGCTTCCAGAACCTGATCCGCGTCTTTGAAAAGATGTACGAGGAGCATCAGGGCAGCATCATTATCATCAGCCACCAGGAGCGGATCCTGAATATCGCGGATACGATCGTGGTCATGAAAAACGGCGAGCTGGCGCAGGCCGGCCCGCGCGAAGAGATCCTGCCGGGACTCCTGGGCAGCACCACGCGCGAAGCCTGCGGCGTGCTCTTAGGCAAGATGGGAGGAGAGAAATGATCGACGAAATCACCATGAAACTCTTAAAAGAGGTGGCCGATCTGGACGCCCTGCCCACCGGCGCCTACAACCTGCGCGCGAACGGCAAGGGCGCGGGCCGCAACACCACCGCCAATATCGATATCGTGACCAAGGAGGACAAGCCGGGCATCGATATCTACATCAAACCGGGCACGAAGCACGAAAGCGTCCATATCCCGGTCATCATCAGCGAGACGGGCCTGAAGGACCTGGTGTACAACGACTTCTACGTGGGCGAGGACGCAGACGTGGTCATCATTGCGGGCTGCGGCATCCACAACTGCGGCGGGTCCTTGAGCCAGCACGACGGCATTCACACCTTCCATCTGGCGAAGAACGCGAAGCTGCGCTACGTCGAAAAGCACTACGGCGAGGGCGACGGACGCGGCAAGCAGGTCATGAACCCGACTACGGTGGTGCATCTGGACGAAGGCGCCTCCATGGAGATGGAGACCACGCAGATCGCGGGCATCGACGACACCATCCGCATCACGCGCGGGGACTTAAAGGCCGGCGCCAGCCTGGTGGTGCACGAGAAGATAATGACCACGGGCGACCAGAAGGCGAAGACCGATTTCATCGTGGAATTAAACGGCGAGGGGAGCTCCGCGAACCTCATCAGCCGCTCCGTCGCCAAGGAGCACAGCTTCCAGGAATTTATCAGCGATATCCGCGGCAACGCCCCCTGCGCAGGCCACTCGGAGTGCGACGCGATCCTGATGGACCAGGGCGTCGTGAGTGCTTCGCCGCGCCTGACCGCCGCCGACCTGGACGCGGCCCTCATCCACGAGGCTGCTATCGGGAAGATCGCCGGCGAGCAGCTGGACAAGCTGATGACCCTGGGCCTCACCCGTGAAGAAGCCGAAGAGCAGATCGTCAACGGATTTTTGTCGTAAAGAGCAGCGCCACAACGCCGAGCGCGCCCGAATACAAATTTTCGAATGCCCTTTGGAGCGAAGCGACGTGGGCTGAGAAAATTTCGTATCGAGGCAGCGAGGCGCTTTTTTACTTGCAATACTGCGCCGTCTCTGCTATGATGAGGGTGCAGAAGGGTATAGACTCTGAAAAAGGGGTGCTATGCCGAAATCCAAATGGATCATGGGAATTATTGCCTGCCTGATGCTGGCGGGCGGTATTTTCTGTTGGCTGAATACGGAGGAGGGGCCGCCTCCGCTTCCGACAGCTTCCGAAGCAGCAGCTTCGGAGGCTGTTTTTGCTGTGCGGGAGGCGGGCGCCGGGACGCTTCCCGGCAGCGAGGCGGCAGAAGCGGAGCCGCACAGCTGGATTTACGCGACCGAACCGCTCCTGGTCAATATCAACACGGCGGATTCGGAGGAGCTTCAGCGGCTGCCGGGCATCGGGCCGGCCAAGGCGGAGGCGATCCTGGCGTACCGGGCGCAGCACGGAGACTTTGAACGGCCGGAGGATCTGATGAAGGTCCCGGGGATCAAGGCGGCGACCTTCGCCAGACTGGAGCCATATGTCACGGTGTGAAACGCGCCTGCGGCTCCGCCGCAGAAAGGAGGAGCCCCGCCGCAAAAAGGACCAGCGCTTCCACCGGAAACGCGCCCCCCGCCTGCGCGGCATCCGCCGCCCGGCGGTCCTTATCTCGCTTCTGTATCTGGCCTTCCTGCTTTTGCTGCACGGCCGGGGGATCCCGCTGCGCCGCAGCACGGAAGCGGAGCGGTACCTTGCGGAAGCCGGCCGGCAGGCGGATTTGTCGGAAGATGCCGCAGCCGCCGCAGCTTCCGGCACCCTCACCGGGCGCATCAGCGAGTGCAGCCTGAATGCCGGCGGAAACTGCACCCTGATCCTCACGGATGCCTTCTTTCAGCCGGATGCCTCGGAGAAAAAGCTGCGGGCGGGCACGGTGCTGGTCTATTTTCCGCCCCGCGAGGAGCTCCGGATCGGCTATACGGTACGCTTCCGGGGGCGGCTGGAATTCTTCCGTGCGGCGGACAACCCCGGCGAATTCGACGCGAAAGCCTACTATCTGTCCCTGGACCTCGCCTGCTATATGGACGCGGACGCCCTTTTGATTGAGGACCGCCGCATCTTTCCCTTCCGTGAGGCGGCCCGGCAGACGCGCGCCTGGCTCTCCGAGGGCCTGTCCCTCGTTTTTGATCCCGATGAAGCCGGCCTGCTGTCCGCCATGCTGCTGGGCGACCGCAGCCGCCTGCCGGAGGAGATCAAATCGCTTTACGAAACGGCGGGCCTCTCGCACCTGCTTTCCGTCAGCGGCCTGCACGTGGGCTTCCTGACGCTTCTGACCGGCCGGATCTTCGGCTTCCTGCTTTCGTTTTTCCCCTTCGGACGGGGGAAAAGCAGGCTTTCGCGCGGCGGCTTTCTGCCGGCAAAGGCGCTGCTGGCGGCCGGCGCCGTCGTCTTCTATATGATCCTCAGCGGCGGGCGGGTCCCGGTCCGGCGGGCCGGCCTGATGGTCCTTCTGCTGCAGATCTCGCTGGCGCTGCGCCTCAGCTACGACCTCCCCTCGGCGGCGGCCGCCGCTGCGCTCAGCATTCTGATCCCCTATCCCTACGCTCTGTTCCAGCCGTCCTTCCAGCTGTCCTTTCTCTGCGTGCTGCTGCTGGGCGGCCTGCTCCCCGTTCTGATCGCCAGGCTGCGCTGCGAAACGGCCGCCGCGCAGGGCCTTCTGCTGCCGCTGACCGTCCAGATGGGAACGCTCCCCGTCAGCCTCTGGCACTATTTCTGCTTTCACCCGTATTCCGCGGCCGCCAACCTGCTGGCGGTGCCCCTCGCGGGCTTTATCCTGGCGGGCGGGCTCGCGGCCGCCGTGCTGGCGCGGATCTTCCGGCCGGCGGGGTGCATCGCGGCGGGCGGCGTGCACCTCTTGCTGGAGGGGATCCGGCGCCTCTGCCTGCTGATCCGGACCCTGCCCGCGCACACGCTGAACCTGGGCCGTCCCGAAGGCTGGCAGATGCTGCTCTATACGGCGCTGGCAGCGGCGGGCCTTCTCTGGGCCTTCCGGATCCGCCAGCTGGAAGAGGCACGCGAGGCGCTTTCCCTGACACAGACGCGGAAAAGGACGCTGCGGCGCTTCTTCCGGGAAAGCCGCCGGACGGCGCTGCTGCTGGGGCTCTGGCTGCTGGGCGCGGCCTCGGTCTTTCTGATCCGGGCGAAGGGGACGCTCCGCCTGACCAGCATTTATGTGGGCCAGGGCGACTGCCACGTGCTGGAGCTGCCGGACGGGAGCTGCTATCTGATGGACGCCGGCTCCTCCTACGGCGCGGTGGGGGAAAGCCGCGTGCTGCCGTATCTGCGCTTCCGCGGGATCCGCCGCCTTAAGGCCGTGATCGTGAGCCACTTTGACAGCGACCACGTGAGCGCCGTCACGGAGATCCTTCAGGAAGGCTCTGTCCGGACCGGAAGCCTGATCCTGCCGCAGGCCTGGGAGCGCTCGCCCAAGGCGCAGGAGATCGTAAGCGCCGCCGAAGAAAGGAAGATCCCCGTCGTCTGGACCGGGAGCGGCGCCGCCTGGCGGGACGGCGACGTTTCCTTCGAGGTGCTGTTCCCGGCGGCGTATGCCATGGAGGAGCCGGACAACGGCAGCTCGCTGGTGCTGCTGCTGGAGCAGGGCAGTTTCGCCGCGCTTTATACCGGCGACCTGGACGCCGCCGGCGAGGGTGTGCTGCTGCAGAAATACGCCGACCGGTTGCAAAAGCTGGATTACCTGAAGGTCGCCCACCACGGCTCGAAATACAGCAGCACGGAGGCCTTTTTAGCCTGTACCGCACCGGCCTGCGCCGTCATTTCCTGCGGCCGGAACAACGTGTACGGACATCCGGCGCCGGAAACGCTGGCGCGGCTTAAAAACAGCGGCGCCGGGATCCTCAGGACCGACCGGGACGGCGCCGTCTGGCTGGAACGGACGGCGGGCGGCCGGATCCGCCTGACCAAATACTATCAAGAGGAGGAACGCCTGATGAATAAACAGGAAGAAGAGAAGATCAGCCGCTCGACCTGGGCGGCCTGTGCGGTCATCGTCGGGATCGGCCTTCTGGCCGTCTGCCTGGCCCTGTGGGGGCCGAAAAAGGAAACGGACCCGGGCGCCGCCGCGTCCGCATCCGCGCTGCCGGCGGAGACGGGCAGCCTTGTTCCGGACACGCTGCCGCCGGAAGCCGGCACGGAGGAGGGAACGCATTCCTACGGCACGCGGAGTGAAGCGGAAAGCGAGATCTGGCCGGCGGTGCTGCCGTCCTCGCGCGAAACGGTCCCCTTTTCGGAGCTGCCGGACTATGACGTGACGGCGAACGCCGGCAGAAATGCCGAAGGCGGGGACCCGCAGGCGGCCGGCTTTACCTTTTCGCAGGAGATGACGGACCGCCTGTACCTGCTTTTCGCGTCGGAAATGACGAACAATACCGACGAAGAGGATCCTTTCCGCAGCCTGGCGCCCGCGCTGAAGGAGGAGCTGGACGCCCTTTCGGAACGCTTTGCGGCCGGAACGCTTCCGGCGGACGCGCTGGCGGAGGCCTGCCGGGGGCTTTCCTTTGTGTGGCCGCAGGATCCGTATCAGCTGCGCCACGACGTCGGCGAAGCCGGCGCGCATCTGTACGTCTATGCGGGGACGGATATGGAGCTGGCGAAGGACCGCATCCTGATGACGAACCGCGGGGGCCGGCACTATCTGTTCCTGCGCGTTTACGAAAACGCGGCGGCGGACAGCGTCCGCATCTATATGGTTGGCGCGCTGATCTACTGAGCCGGAAAGCCGCTTGCCATTTCGGCGGATCTGCGCTACAATACGCCCAGAAGGAGGATCTTCCCATGTATTGTTACCGATGCGGACAGCGCCTGGCGGATACGGCAAAGCATTGCCCCAACTGCGGCGCGGCGATCTTTTATAATGAAAACGGCCCTCTTAACGGAGCGGGCGGCGGAGACTGCGACGCCTGTGCGGACGAAAGCTTCGGCGCGGCCTATTCCCTGCACGACCCGAACAAGACGAGCACGGACGGCAGTTCTTACGGCGCGGAGACCCATTACACCTACGATCCGCAGACCGGCAGCTACCGCGAAGGCACTTCCGGCAGTAATCCATACGGCGGCTCTTCGTATCATTACGGCTCGGATCCGGCTTCCGGCTACCAGAACGGCAGCGGCGGCTATACCTACCGGCAGGACGGCGGCCAGCCCGTTTATCCCAGCTATCCGCCGGCTCCGACCAAGGAGGACGGCTTCGCCTTAACGGCGCTTATATGCGCGATCGCCTCGCTGCTTTGCTGCTGCGTGCCCTATATCGGCGTGCCCGCCGGCCTCGGCGCGGTCGTGTTCGGCATTATGGGGCTCAAGGCGCCGCAGCGAAAAACCATGGCGATCATCGCGCTGGTGCTGGGCGGCATCATGCTGATCGTCAACATCGCCATGCTGGTCATGACGCTCTATTACCAGGCGCACCCGGAGCTGATCCAGGAATGGATGGGTCAGATGTCGGAGATCATCGGGGAGTCGATCGAATTCCCGGTGCAGTAGAAGAAAAACAGCCGTAAGGCGCGGAAGACAGGCCCTGCCGGAAAGACAGGGCCTGTTTTTTGAAACGGAAAAAGATATCCTGCGGAAAAATACTTTGACAGATACTGCATCATATGCTATTGTAACATAGGGGAGAAAAGAAAATGAGTGCTGAAAGAATCGTTACGAATTTCCAACGCGGTCTGCTGCCGATGCTGCTTCTGCAGCTTTTGACGGACCGGGACATGTACGGGTATGAAATGGTGCGGGAGATCGGACGCCGCAGCCGGGGCCGGATCATCACGCAGGAGGGATCGTTATATCCCGTCCTTTACCGCCTGCTGCAGATGAACTGCATCACGGAATACCTGCAGGATACCGAACTGAAGCGGAAACGCACGTATTTCCATCTGACGCCGGACGGCAGGGTATACTTGCAAAGCCTGACGGAGGAATACGACGCCATCTCCCAGGGGGTAGCCTGGATCTTAGGAAAGGAGGAAACACGGAATGAAGCAGGGGCTCCGGAAGTTTGAGCGGCAGGTCTCGGATATGCTGCCCTGCAGCAAGGAGGTTAAGGAAGGCCAGCTGGAGCAGATCCGAAAAACGCTGGAAGACAGAGCGGACAATATAAGTTATGAGGAGGTCGTTGAAGAACTCGGAGCACCGGAAGAAGTGGCGGCTGCTGTCATTCAGGAATTGGATGGAAGAGACGTTGCCAGATCGATGCGAACAAGAAACAGAATTGTGAGAGCCGTTGCACTGTTTCTGGGGATGCTGCTTCTGATAGTGAGCATTCTTCTGACGGTTGCAGTAATTGACGGACATAGTTCGGTTGGCGGAAAACAATATATAAGCGGACCGCATATTATCCCGGTAGGAGGAATGTTGCCATGAAAAAAAGTCTAGTATTTTTGACAATAATGAGTATGTTGATCTTGCCGTTCTCTTTTGCCCGCGCATCGGCGCCTCTATGCCCGACAGAGTTGCTTGGGATGTCTTCAGGGTTATTAGTAAGGCACCTTCCTGATGGGAGTCGGCTGATAGAAACAGTTCCTGTTATTTTACAAAGGACAGAACAGACTATAACCTCACAGAAATATTCAACTTTTATAAACAATGATGGTGTAATACAGTGGAAAGTAACTCTTACGGCATCCTTTACCTACAACGGCAGTACAGCGACCTGCACATCGGCTTCTTCTGTCAGTACAGTTTATTCGGGAAACTGGAGTGAAAATGCTAATAATACTTTCGCAAGCGGAAATGCCGCCGTCGCCAACGTTACCATGGTTCGTAAGATCCTTTTCATTGTTGTGCAGACAGAAATCGCCAATCTGGTCATCACCTGCGATAAAGACGGAAACATTACTTAGACAATAAATACATTTTATTAAAAAGTATATTGACAAGTATCAGCCCAAAGGTTTATGATAACACCATCATAAACCTTTGGAGGTACTTACCATGAAAAAGAAACTTATTGCTCTGTTTCTCACAGCGGTCATGATCGGCAGCTGCTTTACGGTACTGGCGGACAGAGGAAGCTATTTCGAGACGATTTTCGTCAATCAGAAGGAGCTCCGCTGTGCAGGGTACAAAGACACAAATTATTATACAGCTGAAGGCAGTTCGGTACTGGCGGATGGTCACCATATGTCTATAATGGCAATCTTTGATGGCTGTAGGGTCATGATTACTGCTTATTATTACGGAGAACCATTGGAATCATACTGGCAGGATGATTCTGAGTGCGCAGTCCTCGATACAATATGGTATAATCCCGGTATTGTAACAGGCTTGGAGTTTAAGCATTTTTCGCAAATTCATGGAGAAGACTTTGTCTTGAAATATACTAATTGGCCTTAAGACTGAAGTTATAACCGATGATGAAGAGGAATGACACTATGAAGAATAAAATTAGAATCCTCTCTATTTGTCTGATCTGCTGCTTCCTCTTTACTTCCTGCAGCCCGGCGGGAAACCCGTCTCAGGCTGAATCCGCCAACGCTTCCGCCTCTGCCGCCAGTCCGGCAGAGGCTTCCGGTATTATAAAGCCCTATAAAGAATATTTCGATAACCGCATCGGTAATTATTTAATGGACTTCGTGGAGACAGACACGATCTGTTATTATTATAACGGGGGGCGTTTGTATTACTGGGATAAGCTGACGGGAGAGGGAGACGTTCTCTGTGCCCGGCCGGAATGCCGGCATGATGATCCCCAGATCTGTCAGGCAGCCATGGTGCTGGAGGCTTTTCATACTTTGTCTTTTGTTGACGGAAAATTGTTCTGGATCGGAGAGTATGACCATGACAACGATCCGGATACGCTTTTGATGAATGCCATTTTATGCTGCAATCCGGACGGCAGCGGAAGAACGGCCGTCCGGGATCTGGACCGGGATCTTATGTTCCGTGTTCAGGAATGGCGCTACTGCGAAGACTGTTATTACGGGATCGGAGTAAAGAGGGAAATACGGGACGATCAGCCGGTTCTCATCCGGGAAATCATAAAGATCCCGCTGGACGGGAAACAGGAAATTGAAACTCTGCTGCACAGAGAAACGGATTATACCGCTTATCAACTGATGAAGGTGATGGGAAAGCGGGTTTACTTCATGCTTTACCGCTACACGACGGATCCGGTCGATCCGTCTATCGTGGAGCTGCTTTGCTGGGACTGCGGCACGCAGCAACTGGAAGCCGTCTTCCCGGAACAGATTACGGACATGAATTTGCCCCGCTTCTGGCTGGAGCCGGACGGTACGGTCTATCTGGTTGACGAGGTAAACATGACCCGGCCGGTTCAGCGTCTGACGGCCGACGGGCTGGTGGAAGAGCCGGGCTTTGCGCTTGGCGCAGATCAGAACTATACGCGCTTAGTCGTTTCGGACGGGATTACCATTGCGACCCGTCAGGTGGCATACGACAGAGAGAAGGGGATCGGAGAATTCGCTATTTTAGTCCGGGACTTTGACGGCAATGTCCTTTATGAGGGTCCGCTGCCCATGGATTTCCGGAAAGGACTGGGAGAAGAATGGCTTTTCAATGCACTGGCGGCAAAATTCGGGGACTGCAACGCCTTATATTGTGTCTATGATTTCAGGTATAATAATATAAACATGAATGAATGCGTCGTCCGTTATGAGTATACGCTGGACGGCCTGAAAGAAACCCTTCTCTGGGCGGTCAAGCAGTAAAGGACAGAATAATGGAAAGACAGACCGTGATCATCGTGACGATTCTCCTTGTCTTGTCTTTCCTTGCGGCGGCTTGCGGAAAGGAGCCCGGAAAGGAGATCGGGAAAGAGACTGGAAAAGAGACCGGGAGTGAGACGGCAGTGGGGGAAGAAAAAAGTTCCCCCAGCCGTTTTGATTCGGCGAACGGCGTCAGCCTGACCGAGAATGAAAGCTTTATCATCGGAAAATCCTCTTCCGGCTCCTTTCTGCATTTTTATGATAAAACCGCGGATACGGGCGGCTTTCTCTGCGGGGATCCGGCGTGTCTGCATCAGGATTGGACTTGTCAGGCTTATGTGGGAAACGGAAACGTCAGTATCCGTTTGAACGAACAGGAGGGAGTGCTTTACTGGATCGGCTACGATGCAGCCTACCGGAATGTTAAAGGCGCGGAGAAGCATTTCGGCGTCTGGACGATGAAACTGAACGGATCCGGCAGACGTTTCGTGAGGGATCTGGAAGAATTTACAAACGGGACCAATCCGACGGCTGTTTTCCGGGAAAACAGTATTTTCCTGACAAGGCAGCTGAGCTCCCTGACAGACGGTACACCTTCCGCGGTGATACAGGTGATAGAAGTGCCGATGGATCCGGAGCAAGCTTCGCGCGTCGTTCTGGAAAAGCCGATACAGGGCGCCTGCGCGGTCAAGTTGTATGCGCGGCAGGACGGACTGCAGATCTGTCTGCTTGAGCTCGGCTCTGACCAGGGGGTCAACCGCTCCGCTTTCACCGTTTTTCAGATCCGGCCGGAGTCGGAAACCCCGGAAGAGATCCTGCGGTATCAGGCTTCGGATCTGATGGTCTACAATTTTTTCCCTGAAAACGGGTCGGCGCTCCTGTTCGCGGGGATACGGAACGGAATCGCTGTCGTAGAAAGGCTGACAAACGGGAAAAGCGAGAAGCTGATCGATTTTCCGGATACGGACGGCAGTCTGTGGAGTCCGCAGCTGACGCCGGAAGCCGGATTCGCTTTTCAGCGGAGCAAAGACGGAACATACAGGCTGTGGGTTCAGACGTTAAGCGGGGAGACACTGTATAAAGGCGAATGGACGCCGGATCCGCGTACCCATACGGAAGGGGAGGCTTTGCAGCTGGCGGTTGATTTTCAGGGAGGAGATCAGCACGCTTTCTATACGTTTATTCATGATCTGAACGGAAGCGGGATCAGTCTTTTTCGCTATGATCTCACGGACGGATCGCTGAAAGAAAAACTGATCTGGGAAGAATAAACTCCGGCAGGAGGCTTGTTATGGAACTGAAGCTGGAAAACGTTACAAAACGTTACGGGCAGAAAGAGGCGCTTTCTGCCTTTTCGCATACTTTCCGGGAAGGCATTTACGGGATCTTAGGCGCTAACGGCGCCGGTAAAAGCACGCTGATGAACCTGATCACGGACAACGTGAAGCGGGACGGCGGCAGCATCGAGTATAACGGAACGGATATCCTGAAGCTGGGCGATTCCTTCCGGGACATCCTGGGCTACATGCCGCAGCAGCAGGGCCTGTACGAAGGCATGACGGCGGAGGGCTTTCTGGCGTATCTGGCCCGTTTAAAGAGAATTCCGGGACGCAAAATCCCGCGGGAGATCACGCGGGTGCTGCGGCTGACGAACCTGGCGGACGTGCGGCACGATAAGATATCCTCTTTTTCGGGCGGCATGAAGCAGCGGGTCCTGCTGGCGCAGGCCATGCTGGGGGACCCGCAGGTCCTCATATTAGACGAGCCGACGGCGGGCCTGGATCCGAAGGAGCGGGTGCGGCTGCGGAACTATATCTTCGAGCTGGCGCAGAACCGCATCGTGCTGCTGGCGACGCATATCGTCAGCGATATCGAGGCGATCGCGGGAGAGATCCTGCTTTTAAAGCAGGGCAAGCTGATCAAAGCGGCTTCGCCGAAGGAGCTGATGACGTCCCTGCCGGCGGACGTAAAGCCGCTGATGGGCAGCTATTTCACGCTGGAGGACGTCTATCTGCACTATCTGGGGGAGGATCCGGATGAATGAGCTGAGGCGGATCCTTTCCGATACCAGGCGAAAGCTGATTTTGCTGGCCCTGCCCTTCTTGTGCCTGGGCTTATTTTTGCTGGAGCAGATGGGAGGAAATATCCGCGGGGGCTGGGAGCTGATGCAATGGGTGGGACAGACCTATCGGGAGCGCGTGGAAAGCTGGCGCGGCCTGGAGCCGGAGGAGATCCTGGCTCAGGCGCAGGCGACCCGCTACGACGGCCTGGGCCTCTACGAGCAGGCGGAACACGTGCGCGACTACGAGGCGTATCTGAAGACCGTTCAGGAGCAGGCGGCCAGGATGAGCCGCTCGTCCCTGTTCGGCGGAGATAAAAACAGTTTCGTGTACCGGAATATCCAGAAGACGGCGGCGGATTTCAAAAGCCTGGAGGGGATCCGGGCAGAGTTCGGCTCCGACCGGGCGGTGGAGCAGTGGATCGCCTTTCAGACGGCGGACTGGTTCCACCTGCTGGCGGTGATCCTTTTTGTCCTGGCTTTTCTGGAGGACCGGCGGCGCGGCCTTCTGGCGTTGGTGCGCAGTACGCCCGGCGGACGGAAGCGCGTCACCTTATCCCGCCTGGCCGTTCTGTTCGGCGTATCGTTCGTTTCGGCGCTTCTGTTCTGCGGGCTGCCTCTGGCCGCGTCCTTCGCCATCAACGGCGGTCTGTCGGATCTGGGCCGCAGTATCCAGTCGCTGCAGAGCTTCAAAACCTGTACGCTGCACCTGACGGTGGGCGGCTGGATCCTTTTGTATTTCGCGGTGAAGGTCGTCTGCGGCTTTTTCGTGGGCGTCTTTTTCTGGTTCATTTTAAGCTTTCTGGAGCATATCCAGCTGGCCTGGCTGGTGATCATCGGCATTCTGGGCGCGGAATATATGGCCCGGCGCTTCATCGCGCCGCAGATGGCCCTCGGTTTTCTGCGCTATCTCAATATCTTTTCCTACATCTCGCCGGCGGAGCTTTTAAGCCGCTACCAGAACATGAACTTTTTCGGCTGGCCGGTGGGGAGTTTTACCCTCATGGCCTGGCTGCTGCTGGTCCTTTTCGTGCTGCTGACGGCGGGCCTCATGCTGATCCAGATCCGGCGGCATCCCTTCGGGAACCGGGACGTGCTGGGCCGCCTGATCCGCGGAGTCAACCGCTTTTTCGACTTTTTCCGCCGCCGCCTGCCGATCGGCCTGACGGAAGCGTACAAGCTGCTCTTCCTGGGCGGGACGCTGATCTTTCTGCTGATCGGCGTTTACGTGGGATGGGGCCTGAAGCTAAGCGGCAGCGATTACAATCCCTACTCCGAGCCGGACGCGATGGTCATGGCACAGTACGTAAAAGAGGCGAAGGGGCCGATCACGCAGGAGACGCTGGACTATCTGGAGCGGGCGCAGGCGCAGCTGGACGCGCGGCCGACGATCTCGAACCAGTTTCGGGGCGGCCTGAACATGCTGAAGCAGGAGGTGGCCGAGCGGCAGCAGAAGGCGGCGGAGGGCGGCTACGAGCCCTGGCTGCTGGACCAGGTGACGATCAATAATTACTACGGCGAGAAGGTCTGGTACGTTTCCCGCTGGAACGCGCTGCTGGTGATGTTTTTTGCGATCCTCTGCGCGGCGCCGGTCTTTGCCTTTGAGGAACAGGGCGGGACGGCGCGCCTGCTGCGCTCCATGAGCCGGGGACGGAGCCGGGTCTTTCTGCATAAATATCTGGTGGTGCTGCTGGAGGCGCTCGTGCTTTGGGCGGTGGTCTTCGGCCGGGAATGGCTGGAGATCCGCGAAGCGCTGGGCCGGGAGTTCCTGGCGGCGCCGGCGCAGAACGCGGCGGTTTTTGAAGCTCTTCCGGTCAGGATCAGCCTGGGCGGCGCTTTGCTGCTGCTGAACCTGATCCGCCTGGCAGGCCTGCTGGTCACGGTGCTTGTCACCGCCTGGCTGAGCCGTCAGGTCAACACCTGGGAGAAGGCGGTGATGCCGGCGGCGGCGCTGCTGCTGATGCCGGCCGCCCTTCTGTACTTTGATCAGGACTGGGCGCGCGTGCTTTCGCTGCTGCCCTTTACCGGCGGTGCGGAGGCGATGGCGGGTTTCGGAAGCGCCGGCCTGTACGGTTTTCTGCTTCTGCCCTGGCTGGCGCTCGGCGTCTTCCTGACGCTCCGCTGCCGCAGAAGCTGGGTGAAGACGGCGTGACGCGGCGCCGGGCCGGGCTGGCTTCCGGCGCTCCTCCTGCCGGAAATCATACGCCGCCCCGCAAGGCTTGCCTTGCGGGGCGCTTTCTGTTACAATACGCTTGACCGCCGGGGGATCAGCCTGCGGCGGAACGCTTGGGGAGGACGGTTTTGGGCCTGCTTTTCGTCATAATCGGATGCCTGCTGCTTTACGTTTTCGGCGCGCCGATCTCGGTGCGGATCCTGAACGTGGGCAACGCGGCCGGGCTGATCTTAGGCGCCGGCTTTGTTCTCTACGGCATTTTCCGCGAAAAGCTGCCGAAGAAACTGCGGACCGTTCTCAAGATCGGCTTTCTGGCCGGCGTGCTGCTGCTGGCCGTGGAGGGGATCTTCATGGCGGTGCAGGCGGCCGATAAGCCGCAGCAGGAGGAGGCGACCGTGGTGGTCCTGGGCTGCGGCCTGAAGGGGGACAATCCCTCCCTGATGCTGCGCCAGCGCATCGACGCGGCGGCGGACTATCTGAAGGCGCACCCGGCGCTGAAGGCGGTCTGCACCGGCGGGCAGGGCCCGGGCGAAAACTTAAGCGAGGGCGCCTGCATCAAACGGGAACTGCTGGCGGCCGGCATCGAAGAGGAGCGCCTCTTCGTGGAGGATCACTCGACCTCCACCAGCGAGAACCTCGCCTACGCTATGGAGATCATCCGCGCGGAGGGCCTGCCGGAGGATCTGATCATCGTCAGCCACGAATTCCACCTCTACCGGGCCTGCCACATGGCGGCGCGCATGGGCCTGAACAGCGAATCGGTGGCGGCGAAAACGCCGGCCTGGCTGTTCCCGACCTTCTTCCTCCGGGAATGCTTCGCTATCTTAAAGGAATGGATCCTGCCGGACGCGCTGCCGGCCGTCCCGTAAAGGGGGACCGATGAAACGATATCACACAAGAACCGCAGAAAGGCTTCGTATCCTGCTTTCGGCAGCGCTGCTTTTCTGCGGCCTTTTTCTTTTCGGCTTAAAGGCGCAGGCGTCACTCGGCGCCTCTTTTGGGGCGGCCGGTTCGGATGAGCCGCCGTTCCGCTACGGCCGCACGCAGATGGACGGCGCGGCTCTTTACGCCTACGATCTGCTGGTGGAGCAGGAGATCTGCGATACGCCGGCGGAAACGCTCTACCCGGAACCGGGCGTCATCGACCGGGAGTCCATGAAACTCGCGATGCGGGCGTTTCTGGCGGACTATCCCGAATGCTTCTGGCTGACCGGCGGCTACGAGGGGAGCCTGAGCGGCGATTATTACTTTGAGGTCTATCTTCAGATGCGCTGGACGGGCGGCACGGTGATGATGATGCGCCAGGCCATGGAGCAGCAGGCGGAGCGGCTGCTGGAGGGGATCGGGGACGGTTCCGTCTGGGAGACGGCGCTTCAGATCCACGACCGGCTGGTCGACTACGTCCGCTATGAGGCGACGGACAAGGACCAGACCGTTTACGGCGCGCTGGTGGAGCGGCGCTGCGTCTGCGCCGGCTACGCGAAGGCCTACCAGTACCTGCTGAACCGCATGGGGATCGCGGCCTTCCTGGTGGAGGGCGACGCCGTCAGCAGCGCGGAGGACGGTCCGGAGCTTCACGCCTGGACCCTGCTGTGGCTGGATCCGGAGACCTGCGTGTACACGGATACGACCTGGGACGATCACGGGGACGAGCCCTGGCACTTCTATTTTGCCGTCAGCGCGGAGCAGATCGGTATCAATCACGTTCCGGATACGCAGATCCCGCTGCCGGCCTGTTCCCACGAGGGCTATGACTACTACCGGCAGGGCCTGGGGCTTTTGCTGAAGCCGGATACCGATCCCACGGAGGCGGCTGCCTTCTGCGTGGAGACCGGAGAGGACCGATACCGTCTGGACCTGCTGCTGGACGAGGGCGTGACCCTGGACGGGTGGCTGGGGGCGCATATCCGGGAGCTGATCGCGGCGCTCGGCTATTCGAACGCGCAGACCTGCGGCTATGCCTACACGTCCCTGTACAAGATCTCGGAATACCGTCTGTCGCTGGAGATCCGGGGCGGCGAGAAGACCGAACCGGCGGAAACGACCGGCACGCCGGAGACGACGGAGGCGCCGGAAACGGCAGAACCTCCCGCGGAAACGACGGCAGAAACGGCCGTGACGGAGCCGGAAAGCCAGACGGCGGAAGCGGAAGAAACAGCGTCCGGAGAGGAAGAGACAGCAGACACGCCGCCGGCGGAAACGACGGAAGAAAAAACGGCGGCCGATCCGCAGGAAAGCTCAGCGAAAGAACCGGGCGAAGATCCGCTGGACGGTTTATGGAGCGGCCTGCAGAAGCTGCTCAAAGGCGCGGCCGCCGTGATCGGCGCGCTTTTCGCCCTGATCCTGGGCCTGGTGGTCCTGGCCCGGCGCGGAAAGAAAGACTGAGGAGGAAGAGGATGATGTTGACGATTCGGGAAGCGATGGAACAGAGACACTCGGTACGGACCTATCTGGATACGCCGATCCCCGCGGAAATCCACAAAGAACTGGATGCGGCGGCTGAAAAATACAGCGCGGAGAGCGGCCTCCATCTTTTTTTCCGCTACGACGATCCGGCCGGCTTCGACTCCTTCATGGCGCACTACGGCCGTCTGATT
>JAEEUR010000109.1 GCA_016290595.1 Lachnospiraceae bacterium
ATGCGGCCTGAAGAACTACCGCGCCATTCTGAACGGCCTGGACGCAGCAAAGGCCCTGAAGACCCGGGATATCCGGCGAAACAGACAGATCCAAAACGTGATCCGAAAGATCGGATCCGTGACAGAATAAACTTTATGAGAGGAGAGATAAAACCATGAAAAAAACGATTTCATTCCTTCTGGCAGCGGCTATGATCCTCTCGCTCGCTGCCTGCGGCCCGGCAAACGACCCGGTAGAAACGGTGGCGCCGGCCCCGGCGGCCACGACGCCGGCGGAGAGCACGAAGGCTCCGGCCGAAACGACGGCAGCCCCCGCCGAAACCACGCCGCCTGAAACGACGGCTGAACCGACGACGCCGGCTCCGACACCGGCTGAAACGCCGGTCCCGACCGCGCCGCCGGAGACCGTTCCGCCCGAAACGGACTATCCCTACCATCCGACCACGTCGCTGACCTTCACGAAGGAGACCTACCCGAAGGTGGACGGCGCCACCGCCATGTATCCGATGTCGGTGGAGATCGCGAAGGCCGTCATCGGCCTCTCCGAGGAAGAGGCGGAAGACTTTATCAAGCACCATACCACCTCGAAGGCCTACTACAACCTGATCGACGGGACCTGCGACCTTATTTTCGTATCCGAGCCGTCGGACGATATCTTAAACCGCGCGAAGGAGGCCGGCGTCACGTTTGATATGGTCGGCATCGGCCGCGACGGCTTCGTTTTCGTGGTCAACCAGGACAATCCCGTGGACAGCCTGACCCTGGACGAGATCGTGAAGATCTATACCGGCCAGATCACGAACTGGAAGGAAGTGGGCGGCGAGGACGTCCCGATCATCGCCTACCAGCGCGAGCAGAACTCCGGCAGCCAGAACCTGATGGAGAAGATGGTGATGAAAGGCATGCCCCTCATGGAAGCGCCCGCGGAGTACCTGATCAGTTCCATGGACGGCCTGATCGACCGCGTGGCCGCGTTCGAGAACAGCCGGGCGGCGCTGGGCTATTCCATCTACCTGTACGCGAAGGATCAGTACGTGAAGGACAGCATCAAGTTTCTGGCGATCGATGGGGTCTATCCGACGGACGATTCCATCGCCGACGGCAGCTACCCGCTCTCCAAGATCGTCTATGCGATCTTCCGGAGCGACGAGCCGGCCGACAGCCCGGTCCGTCAGCTGGTGGAATGGCTGCGCACGCCGGAAGGCCAGCTGGCTGTCGAAGCCGGCGGCTACGTGGGGATGAAATAAGCACAGTCTTCTGACAGAAGGAAGGGGAGCAAGCGTTCCTGAACGCTTGCTCCCCTTCCTTCCGGGCAACTGCGTGTTTACGCCTTCCACAGGCCGTGGAGATTGCAGTACTCGTAGACCGCAACGATCTCATCGTCTTCGGTCAGCAGAAAGCTTGCCTTCGGCGCTTCGCCGGGAGCGAGCTTTTTGAATTGTGCGCCCTTTTGGGTCTCCAGCGCGATCCACTCGATATAGTGGACGTCCAGCATCGGGTGCTCAACCGCGCCGACGGTGACGTTTACCAGATTTCCTGCCTGCTCGAAGACCGGTACGTGCTTCTCGTACGCGCCGTCGCTGGTGCCGGGAACGATCACCTCCATCGGCACGCCGCAGCAGTGAACGTCGCAGGGCTTATTTTTGACCGTCAGAACGATCTGCCCGCATTTAGGGCATCTTAAAAACTGAAGTTCCATAGTTTCCTCCCGATCTATAGTGTTCTGCAGCTATTGTGCCATAACGGCAGGAAAAAAGCAAGAGCCGGCTCTGCCCGCGGGCCGGGAGCGTGTCCTGCTGTTTATCACTGAAATCAACACTGTTGAAAAATGCGGTGGTTTTTTTGCGGCTTTATGTTACAATCCCGCTAAACTATGCAAGGGGAGCCTGTTCCATGGCGCATTATGACTATCTGATCAAGGAAGGCGGAGCAGCCTTCCTTCTCTTATGGGACGGGGAGCGCGTCAGATCCGGACCTGGATCTCCTCCGTCAGCTTGTCCTTCGGCCAGGACACGGAATAGGCCAGAGTGAGAGTCTTCGTCTCGCCAGGCGCTAGCGGGAAGGTCCAGCGCAGAAGGCCGGTATCCTCCTCCCGTACGGCGCCGGAGAGCTCCTGTGCTTCCACCTGGATCGTCTTATCGTCCGGGATGGGCAGCTGGTCCGTGACGCTGACGGAGACTTCCTTCTCCTTGCGGGAGGTCAGGGTCAGCTCGTATTCGTATTCCGTCTTTTTCTGGCCCTTCAGGAGCAGCTGGGACGTGTGCCGCTTCTTCTGGACGCGTTTGACTTTCACGGATTCATCCACGCCCAGAGACAGGTCGTAGCTTTCCTTCGTCATGTCGGGCTCCAGCACCACGTTGCCGGCAAAGGCGCCCTTCAGATAAACGGCGGCCGGCGTGCCCTGCATCTCCTCCAGCTCGGAGGTCTTGACCTCCGCGGCCAGATAGGCGTCCTCCGAGAGCTTCGGCACGGCGACGACGTGATAGCGGCAGGGCAGAAGATCGGTGCGGATGTCGCAGAGGATCTCCTGGCCTTTGCGGATATCCCAAAGCCCGTTCAGGGCGTATTCTGTCATCGTTTCGCCTTTTGAGGTGCTGCCGCCGCCGGCTATGACGGTATTCATAGCCATGGCAGGCGCTTCACAGGCTTCGTCCATCACTTCGCATTCCGCGACGGCGCTGTCTTCGACGGCGCGGGCGGCTTTCATCATAGCGCCGCCGAACAGGGCCGTCGTTTTCCTCTTCATAACCGGTTCCGGAACGTAGAAGCGGATGTGCGCGGAATTCAGTTCCGGAATGGTGCCGGAGACGGACGGATTGCCGGAAAAGAGCGTCAGCGCCACGTTTTCCCAGTCCTCGCCGGTATTCTGCGAGATCTGCGCGCGCAGCCGCAGCTTCAGCGAGTCGCTGTCTTCGCCGCTGTGGATCTCATAGACGGGATTCCAGAAGGCCTGATAATCGCGGTAGGACAGCTCGACCGGGTACTCGCCGGCGGCGTCCGCGCTTAATTCCGCGCTGACGAAGGGCAGCGCCGCCTTCTGGCGGGCTTCATTGTACTCTCTGGTCAGCTTATCCTTCTGTTCCTTCAGCTCGGTCAGTTCCCGGCTGATCGTCTCCAGCCGCTCGGGCAGCTTCTCGAGATAGGCGCTCATCTCTTCAATGGAAAGGGATTCCTTCTGCGAGAAATCCGCGTTGGCTTCCCAGAGGGCGGCCAGCTTTTCGCGGCTCTGGATGGTGCTCTGCAGGCGGGCGAGCTTCTGCGAAAGCTCCCGGACAGCTTCCTGCTGCTGCTCCCTTGTCGGGTGTTCGATCTGCACGTTGGAGCCGGAAACGCCGGCGGGGACGCTTAAGCGCAGGGAGTTTTCATCCACGGAGGCGCTCAGGCCCGTCAGGCGGATCTGCTGCGTGCCCGGCTGAAGCCGGACGGTTCCCGTTCTTTTGACAAGGCATCCGTTCCGGTAAACGGCGGCTGCCGTGATCTTTGTTTCTGTCATGCTGTTTCTCCGTTCCCGGGCCGGAAGCGGCCCGTTGATAAAAATATTATAGCACATTCTTGACAGGGCGACAGAAAAAACTATAATAAAAATGACGGAACAAGTGTCGGACGATTCATTTCAATACGGAGGTCTGATCGCTGTGAGCAAAAAATCTCTTCAGAGTAAACCCTGGTACCCGATGGCGGTGGCTGCCTGCATCGCGGTGGTTCTTCTCGTCTTTCTGATGCGTTTCGATTCGGTCTGGTTTGCGGTCCGTCGTTTCTTCAGCTACTTTTCACCGGTGATCCTGGCGATCGTCATAGCTTATCTGGTCAATCCGCTGGCCGTGTTTTACCGCGACAGGCTGTTCGGCCGCATCAAGCGGAAGAAGACGAAGCACGTCCTGTCCGTGGCGCTGGCCTTTATCACGGTCCTGCTGATGGTTTCGTTCCTGCTGATGACGCTGATCCCGCAGCTGATCGACAGCATTTCCATGTTTGCCGGCAACATCGAGGGCTATATCGACTCGCTCAACGATATGCTCCGGCGCTGGGGCGTCAATCTGCAGGATCTGAAGATCGAGGAATTCATCAGCTCTTCGGAAGCCCTGCTGAAAACGCTGACGAAATTCATTTCCGACAATATCAGCGAGATCCTGTCCACCTCCGCGAGCGCCGGCAGGAGCGTGATCGAGGTGGTGATCGCCTTCATGCTGTCCATTTATTTCCTGGCCGCGAAGGATAAACTGAGACCGGGTTTGAACCGGCTGCTGAAGGTCTGCATTAAGGAGGAGAAGATGCCGGAGGTCATGCATTTCTTCCGCCGCTGCAACAAGATCCTCAACCGCTATATCGTTTACAACGTGCTGGACAGCCTGATCGTCGGCATTGTCAACGCCATTTTCATGGTGATCCTGCGTATGCCGTACGTGGGACTGGTTTCCTTCGTCGTGGCCCTCTTCAACCTGATCCCGACTTTCGGCCCGATCATCGGCGCCGTGATCGGCGCTTTCGTACTGGTGATGATCAAGCCCTGGCACGCGCTGGCCTTCCTGATCTTCACCATCGTCCTGCAGACGGCTGACGCCTACTATATCAAGCCGAAGATCTTCGGCGACACGCTGGGCGTTTCCGGCCTGTGGATCCTGGTGGGCATCATCGTGGGCGGCCGCATGTTCGGCGTCGTCGGCATTCTGCTGGCGATCCCCGCGGTGGCCATCCTGGATTTCTCCTACGGCGAGTATCTGCTGCCCTGGCTGGAGGAACGGAGAAGGAAGCGGGATGAGCAGGCGGCAAAGGAGAAGGTCCCGGAGAATGATCCGGACGGTGCTCCGGCCCCGTCCCCCGAAACCGATCCGGATAATATAATCTGAGAAGAACCGGCCGGAACAGGCTTCCCTCTCCTGTTTCCGAAAAAAACAAAAACCAAAAAACCAACAAAACTGTTGACAAATTAGAAAACGTCTTATATAATCCGCCTTAAGTTTCTTTTTTCACTGCGCCGACGCGACAAACGCCCGCGGGAAAAAAGAAACGGAGAACTTTTGAGGATTGAGGCGCGCTTTCGAAAAGTACCGGGGAGCCGGAAGGCAAATGCTCCGAAGGGAAAGGCGACAGCGCCGAAATCCGTACGGGAGGCCTTGCCCGTGCGGGTTGGGCCGCGACAGAAGATGCCGCGGACTGTCGCGAAAGCGGAGCGCAATCTGAAAAAACAGATGAAAAAGGCGGAATACCGCCCGTTCAGAGAGTTTTTTCCCCACACGCATCGCTTTCGGTGCGTGGTTTTTTATTTGGGAGGAACATGAATGAAAATTGACCCGCGCTTTTTGTCCTACTACTATGAAGGACTGACTGAGTATCCGCCCATCTCCCTCGACCGAAAGAAAACGGCGTTGCTTCTCATCGACATGCAGAAGGAATTCATTCTGCGGGATGCCGGGGAGGCGATCCGTTTCCAGGCCGACGGGACCTGGGAGCACTGGATCCCCTTCCATGACCGTCTGGATGCGGTCACGGTACCGGCTTGCGAGAAGCTGCTTTCGTACTTCCGGACAAACGGGATGACGGTGACCTTCGGACGGATCGCTTCTCTGCTCAAAAACGGAGCAGACCGCTCACGCATCCAGAAGCAGCCCGGCTGGAACGACATCCTGCTGCCTGTAAACAGCGAGATGGCCCAGATGATCGATCCCCTTGCCCCGCGTGAGGATGAGATCGTCGTGAACAAGACCACAGACAG
>JAEEUR010000110.1 GCA_016290595.1 Lachnospiraceae bacterium
AATACCATGAAGGTGACCAACCAGATGTCCAGCGGCCGCTGCTGGATCTTCGCCGGCTGCAATATCCTGCGGGAGATCATCGCGAAAAAGATCGGCAGCGAGGATTTCGAGCTGTCCCAGAATTTCGTGGCCTTCTACGACAAGCTGGAGAAGGTCAATTTCACGCTGGAAGCCATCACGGAGCTCGCCGACCGCCCGGCGGACGACCGCACGCTGCAGACGGTCCTCCGTCCGCCCGTACAGGACGGCGGCCAGTGGGATATGTTCCGCTCCCTGGTAAAAAAGTACGGCATCGTGCCGAAAAACGTGATGCCGGAGACCTGGGCCAGCTCCCATACCATGGACTCCAATTACGTTATCAACACTGCTCTGCGGCGCTTTGCGGCGGAAGCTTCCCGTCTCAAAGCCGCCGGAAAACTGAAAAAGCTGAAGGCGCGGAAGGAAGAGATCCTGGCACAGCTCTACCGGGTCCTGGGGATCGCCTTCGGTCTGCCGGCCGAGCGCTTTGATTTCGAGTACAAGGACAAGGATAAAAACTATCACTGCGATCCCGGCCTGACCCCGCTGGCGTTCTACGAGAAATACGTGGGCGAGGACATCGACGAATACGTCTCCCTGATCAACTCTCCCACGGCCGACAAGCCCTACTACGAGACCTTTACCGTGGATTACGTCGGGAACGTGGTCGGCGGCGATCCGATCCACTACCTGAACCTGCCCATGAAGGAACTCAAGGCCGCGGTCATCGCCTCCCTTAAGGACGGCGAGCCGGTCTGGTTCGGTTCCGACTGCGGCAAGTTCGGCGACCGCGCCGCCGGCGTCTGGGCGCCCGAGCAATACGACTACGCGCCCGCTTTCGGCTTCGACCTGAAGATGGACAAGGCTGACATGCTGGACTTCGCGCAGAGCGCCATGAACCACGCCATGGTCATCACCGGCGTCAACCTCGCAGACGGCAAGCCGACGAAGTGGAAAATCGAGAACTCCTGGGGCGACGAAAAGGCTTACAAGGGCTACTACACCGCCACCGACCTGTGGTTCGACTACTTCGTCTATCAGGCGGTCGTCAAGAAGAAATACTTAAGCAAAAAACAGCTGGCGGCCCTTGCCAAGGAGCCGAAGCACTTAAATCCCTGGGATCCCATGGGAACGCTGGCCTGACGCAATACGGGCCGTACGATAAAAGGACCTCTGCCGAAGCAGAGGCCCTTCTTTCGTTGCAGAACTTCCCGCGCTTAACCCTTGACGGCACCGGCGGTCACGCCTTCCACGTAGTACTTCTGCAGGAACATGAACAGCGTCACGATCGGGATCGCAACGATCACGCAGCCTGCGGCGAACTGGGTGAACAGGTTCGTATCCGGGTGGGTACCGAAAAGCATCGAGTACAGGCCGACCGACACCGTCCAGTAGCGGGCGTTGTCCGCGCCGATGATGACCTTCGCGAAGATGAAGTCCATCCACGGGCCGGTGAAGCTCATCAGCGCCTGATAGATGATGATCGGCTTCGACAAAGGCAGGATGATCTGCCGGAAGATCTTAAAGCTCGTGCAGCCGTCCAGCTTCGCGGATTCGACCAGGGCGTTCGGGATAACGTCGAAGAAGCCCTTGGCGATCTGGAAGCCCAGGCCGGCGCCGGCGCTGTAAGCCAGGATCAGACCGATGACGGAGTATTCCGGATGGGTCGGGTTGCCGGACAGGCCGATGGACTTTAAGAGGAAGTAGATCGCGATCATGCTCATGAAACCGGGGAACAGGCCGATGACCATGGTGATGTTCATGAAGGCCTTGCGCAGCTTGAATTTCAGCTTGGACATGCAGTACGCGACCGACATGACCAGGAAGGTCGAGATGATGCAGTCGATGACGGCGATCAGCAGCGTATTCAGGATCCACTTGCCGAAGGCTTTCGGCACGCCGTAGTACGTGGCGGAGAACAGATCCTTGAAGTTCTTCAGGCCGAAGGCCTTCGGGAAGAAGTTGCTGGTAACGCGGCCGATGAAGGTCCCGTCAGGCTGATACTGGCAGCGGAAGGCGGAAAGCACGATCCAGAGCAGCGGAATGAGCCAGATGATCCCCATGATGACCAGTATCGTATAGGTCACTCCCAGGCTTACCTTGCGGCTCCTCGACTGGCTTTTGAATTTCTTTTGTCCGTTCATACTCATTGGAAAGTATCCTCCTCATTGTAAGCCTTGCTGCGGCGGTAGGTGATCAGGGTGATGGTCGCCGTGATCAGGAAGGTGAAGATACCGATGACCGCGCCCGTGTTATAAGAGCCCTGGTCGATGGTCACCTTATACAGCCACGTGACCAAGAGGTCCGTACCGCCGGCCTGATAGCCCGTGTAGGTCGGGCCGCCGCCTGTCAGCAGGAAGATGGTGTTGAACGAGTTGATATTTCCGATAAAGCTGGAGATCAGGTACGGCGTCGTGATGAAGATGACGTACGGCAGCGTGATCTTGAAGAACATCTTCGTGGTGGAGGCGCCGTCGACGCGGCCCGCCTCGTACAGATCCGCGGGGATGTTCATCAGGATGCCGGAGGTCATCAGCATCGTGTACGGAATACCGACCCACATGTTGATCAGGATGACCATGAACTTCGCCAGCGATTCGCTGTCTCCCGTCTTTAAGCCCAGGAAGCCGATCGGCTGCGTGGTCGCGCCGATGTTCTGCAGCAGCGAGTTGACGGGGCCGTATTCGCCCAGCAGGTTGCGGACGGCCAGCAGGGAGATGAACTGCGGGATGGCGATGGTCAGGATGAAGATCGTCCGGAAGAACTTCTTGCCCTTTAAGCCCTTCTTGTTGATCAGCAGCGCCAGGATGATGCCGCCGAAGTAGCAGGTAAAGGTGGCGAAGATAGCCCAGATGAAGGTCCAGCCCAGGACCGGCAGGAAGCGGTTCTTGATCTCCACGCCCAGCGAGCCTTCGCCGGTAAACACCGCCGCGAAGTTCTGCAGGCCGTTCCAGTGGAACAGGTTCGTGCCGAGGTCGTTCATATCCTGCGAGTTGTAGGTCGTGAAGGCCAGCGCGATCATGAAGATGGTCGGCAGGATCGTGAAGATGGCCGCCGCAATGCAGGTGGGCGTCAGCATCAGCACGTGGAACTTGCTGTCCAGCAGTTCCTTTAAGTCCTCGCCGAACGTCGTGGGCTTCTTGCCGATCTTTTTGTCCATGTCGGCCTTGTACGAGGAGGCGATGTTCATGTTCCAGACCAGGAAGTAGATGACGATCACCGCGATCGTAACGAAGCCGAACAGGACCATCAGCTTACAGTCGGAACCGACGCTGAACGAACCGGTGGCCGGGTCAAAGACGCCGCCCTCGCTCACGTTCTTTAAGGACAGGTTCCGCAGCGCCTTCCAGCCGTACGGGGTCCCGTTGATGGTCGGGCAGAATATCATGAAGGCGAGGATCCCGACCTGGAGGATCAGGAACAGCAGCCCCTTGATATACTGCTTGTGATAAAAATTACCTGCGCCGAAAATGAAATGCGAAAGCTTGGTTCCCAGAGAGCCGTCCGCAAAGCGCTTTCCGAAGTTGGAAAAAGCTTTTCCGATCCGCTCAAAGAGACTGATCTTATTCTTTTTCGGGGCTTTATTTTGTGGACTCATAATATCCCTCCAATAAACGTTCCGAAATCAAACGGGTCCTTTTCTTATGCCGGATTCGGGAAGGTAGCCGGAAATTCCTTCGGGGTAACGCCGTGCATCCACAGATATTCTACCAGATACAGGGCTTTCCGGATGCCGGCCAGGGACTCGGTCTCATCCAGGACCTTGTCGCCCGTGGTCGGATACGCCGTCTTGTCAATGACCGCACGCAGCACGGCCGGCGCATTCTTGGAGTAGTAATAGGTGTTCAGCGTACCGGTGACGAACGGCTGCGGGATGCCCCATTCCGCCATGCTGACCTGCATCGCGGCCAGGTTGTACTGGCTCTCCGTGACCTTGCCTTCCTCGAAGCACTTCTTGATGTAATCCGCCGCGCCGACGTAGGCCGGGACGTTCAGGACTTCCAGATAGGACTGGTTCTGCACTTCCTTGCTGGACAGATACTTGATGAGCTCCTGCTCCTTCGCGTACTTGCTGGGTTCGGAGTTCGCGTTGATCATGAAGCACTTGCAGTCTGCGAAGGTGCCGCCGCGGTATTCGTCGCCCGCCTTGACGCCGGCCAGACCCTCAACGGACGCCGCCGTCAGCTTGAAGGTCGGGATCATGGTGATGCCGAGATTGGTCTCGCCCAGGGCCGCCTTCGCGGTGTTGTAGTGCCAGGCGCCGCCGATCACGGCCAGCACGCCCTTGTTGTCCTTATCCAGGTCGGCGTCCCAGCCGTCCGGGGAAGCCCACTTGAAGCCGTTGGGATCCGCCGCAAAAGCCTGCAGCCAGCGGTAGATGGCAACGGTGTCGTCGCCCTGGCAGTTGCTGCTGCCCTTGGAGCCGCCCGCTACGGATTCCGCGCCTTCGTAGATCTTGACGGTCGTGGACTTGTCGCTGACCTTGCGGGCCAGCAGCGCGAAGGACATGTTGAAGCCGTCGTCGCCGGTGACCGTGATGGCCTTGGTGCCGGCCGCCTTGGCTGCTTCCTGCAGGCCTTCAAAGCTCTTGGCCTGCTCTTCCGTTACGAGCGCCTTGTTGTAGTACAGGAACAGAGCCTGGGAAATGTAAGGCACGCCGTACAGATACTTCTGGTTGTTGAGCGTCGAGTAGATGACGCCCTGGAACGAAGCGGGGTTGTCGGCCAGCACCTGGTCGACCAGGGACTGCTCCGTGATGGGCTTCGCGCACTGGGTCGCGGCCAGCTTGCCGATGTTGTCGTGCGCAACGGTGTAGATATCGGCCGCAGCGGTCGGGTCGTTGGTGATGGTGCCGGCTACGGAACCGGTATCCATGCCCTTGACTTCGATCTTATAGCCGAAATCCGGGTGATCCTTGATATACTGATCGCAGATCTTCTGATAGAACTCGGCGGATTCCTCGCCGACCCAGACACGGATGATGCCGTTGTCGTTCGTACCGGGGGCCGGATTGGTAGCCGGATTATTATTGTTGTTCGGCTGCGTTTCATTTCCGCCGCCGCAGCCGGCCAGCAGGCCGAGCACCATGACAATGGCCAGTAATAAAGTCATGAATTTCTTCATCGTTTTTATCCTCCTGAACTAATTGATTCCGTCGTATGACATCGTTTCTATGATCATGATTCCCGTCAGAAAATCGCAGAGGGTCTTGTTTTTCCTGTTCAGCAGCATCTCCGTCAGGCGGATGACCGCCACCAGCAGGAAGGTCAGCGTTCCCGTCAAAAGGTACAGCAGCAGGCTGTCCAGCAGAAAGACGAACAGGAAGCGGTACAGGATCTGGTACCATCTGGCCCGGGCCTGTCGTTTTTCGCTGAAGGGCATGAGCCCCGTCAGCAGCTTCCCGAGGGTCGCCCGCTTCCGGTTTGCCAGCGGCACGATCAGCAGCGTAAGCGCTTCCGCGATCAGGACGGCCAACCCCTTTAGCAGGTAGCCGTGCAGATTCGCGGCCAGGCTTTCGTTCCGGTACTCTTCACTGCCGTTCAGGGCGTCGCTTACGGCCTGTGCGTCGTTCTGATACTGAACGGCGGCTTCCTTTACCATCTCTTCCGCTCTTTCGACGTGCCGGCGGTAGGTCTCCGCCAGCG